>QMWA01000135.1 GCA_003661385.1 Thermoproteota archaeon
CAGCACCTACTACAACACATAGTGCACCAGCTAAAACTTTAACTTGAGGGCGTTCTCCAATCAAGAGCATAGCGATCACGGTGCTAAATAGAGGGTACGTGGCGAAGATTGAAGCGTTTGCAGACGCTCCAACCTCTTCCATGCCTTTAAAGTAGAGAATCCTTACCACTCCAGGGTGCAGGAAGCCTGCAGCCAGGAAGATGAGCACACCATGCACATTAACTGGGCTCTTACATGCTACTATAATGGCTAAAGGCCAAAATAACGCTGTCCCGGTGGCTGTGATCACTACAGTCACCGTAAGGAAGCTCACATATCGTATAGCTTTCCTGATCAAAGCTACGGCTGAAGCCCACGTTACTGCTGCCAAAAGAGCAAGAATAGCTCCAGTCAACTGGAACCACACTAGAAGCCGAGTGCTCTACTAAGGCTGCTTTAAATCTTTAGCTACAGCACTTGGAGCTTAAGCAAGCCATCTAACACCTATACAGCTCCTAAGCCCCCTACCCAAAGTGATATGAACCCTATGTAGCTTATCTTCCAGAGCTCCAGCCCCAGAGCTTTGAGTTTGCCTTTATAGGGACAGAACCAGAAGAGAATGAAGAAAAGATAGAAGAGATAGCAGATCGAAGAGCCCCAAAACCCTATAACATGTAGCATAGGCGCTAGAAGCCCTAAGAAGCCTAGATAGCCAAGCTTCCAAAGCCCTAAATAGGCCACAGCTTACTATACCACTATACCTACCACCTAAATGTGGTATATTAGGTTTACTACGTTACTGGTAGGCGTGTACACTAAAGTGTGTTATAGCCCCCATATCCTCTCTCTTGCATGCTTATCCTCTAGTATTCCTCTGAGCGTTCCTTCATACACTATTTCCCCTCTGTCTAAGCCATAAGCTCTCTCAGCTATCCCTTCTACCCTTCTTATTATCCCTGACTCTGATATCAGCATGCTTATTCCCTGGCTTGCTATCTCCTTTAGGGCTTTGCTCACTGAGAGAGCTGCCTTCGGGGCTAGGCCCTCAAGAGGCTCATCTAGTAGGAGGAGCTTCGGGTTTTTGACTAGTGCCCTAGCTATCGAGAGCATGCGCTGCTCTCCTCCGCTCAGGTATAGTCCTCTACTCTTCCTAACCTTCTTTAGCTCAGGGAATATGCTGTATATGTAGTCTAGCATGTCATCTGGTGGAGGTGAGCCGTATGCTATTTCCAGGTTCTCTTCAGCTGTCAGGTCTGGGATGATCCTCCTGTCCTCTGGTACGTATCCTACTCCAAGTGCAGCTACCTTGTATGGTGGTAGCCTCGTTATATCCCTCCCCTCAAGGCTTATGGATCCGCTTTTTGGCTTATTCAGCCCCATTATTGCCCTCATTGTTGTTGTCTTGCCTGCGCCATTCCTGCCTATCAGGGCTACAGCCTCACCCTTCTCCACACTGATGGATACTCCACGTAGGACCAGCACTCCTCCTCTCTCCACGTGGACTTCTCTTAGCTCTAGGAGGGGCATGCTACTCACCTAGGTAAACTTCTCTAACAGCCTGTACTCTCTTTATCTCCTCTGGCTTGCCTCTAGCTATCACCTTGCCTTCATGCATGACTATGACCTCATCTGAGATCTCATAGACTACATCTAAGTCATGCTCTACGAGCATGACTGTAACCCCTAGCTTGTCCCTGAGCATCTTTATGACATCTACTGTCCTCCTCTTCTCCCTTATGCTCATCCCAGCTGTGGGCTCATCTAGCAGCATAGCTTTCGGAGCGAGCGCATATGATATTGCTATGTCGAGCAGCTTCCTGTCTCCATGGCTGAGCTCAGTGGGAGTCTTCTCCCTCTTGTCCCATAGGTTGAATAGCTCTAGAACCTCCTTGGCCTTCTCGTTCACGCTCTGAATGCTGTAGTAGGTGGACTTCAGCGAGAATGCTGCCCTCCTTACGGAGTGGAGTGCTGCCCTCACGTTATCTAGAACTGTTAGGGTGTCGTAGACGTTTGATATCTGGAAGCACCTCGCTAGCCCTAGCTTAACGAGCTTAGCTGGGCTCCATCCTGTTACATCTCGGCCTCTGAAGTAGACTCTGCCTGAGTCTGGCTTTATCAAGCCGCTAACCAGGTTGAGGAGTGTTGTCTTACCTGCTCCATTGGGGCCTATTATGCTGACTATGCTCTTAGGGTTAACCTCGAGGGATACTCCGTCTACGGCCTTGACTTCACCGAAGTACTTCCTGAGGTCTACCACCGATATCTCAGGCTTCACCTTCTCACCTTCCTCCAGGCTGCTTGAGCTGCTCCAACCACTCCCTGGGGGAATAGGAGGACTGTGGCGACGAGGAGCGAGCCTACTATGAGCATCCAGTGCTCTGTCATGCCCATTGCAAGGTGCCTCATGTAGTCGTAGATCAAGGCTCCTATGGTTGGGCCTATGAAGCTGACTGCTCCACCGAATAGAGTGACGAACACTATCTCAGCTGACTTGGTCCAGGAGAAGAACTCTGGGCTGACTGCCCCAGCTAGTGGGGCATAGAGGGCTCCAGCTACCCCAGCGAAGACCCCGCTGACCACAAAGCTAGCTAGCCTAGCTCTCTTCACGGAGATCCCTATGTACTCTGCTCTCATGGGGTTGTCCTTTACAGCCCTCAGTGTCAGCCCTAGTGGGGTCTGTGTGATCCACCACATTATAGCTAGAGATGCAGCTACGCCAGCTAGCACCACATAGTAGTAGGATATCAGGCTTCCAGTAGGCTTAGGTATCCCGTATATGCCGTCGCTTCCACCTAGGAACCTCCACTTCACTGCCACAGCATAGAAGAGCTCTCCGAAGGCTAGGGTGAGCATGGCGAAGTATATCTTCGTGTGCCTAACACTCAAGTACCCTATAGCGAGGGCTGCAGCGAGAGAGGTCAGTAAGCTAGCTGCTAGAGCCAGGGGAAATGGCTTGCTGAACTTCACCATGAGAACTGCTACAGTGTATGCTCCAGTCCCCCAGAATGTAGCGTGGCCGAAGCTGAGTAGCCCTGTGTAGCCGAATAGTATGTTGAAACTGACTGCCACGAGCCCTAGTAGGAGGGCTTCAGCTGTCACATACGTGTAGTGCCTGCCAGCTGCCTTCGGTAGGGCAGCTAAGGCTGCTATGCACAGCAGTATGACAGCTGGCTTGGCTTTCATCCTACCTCCTCACTTCCTCAGGCTTTCCGAATAAGCCTACTGGCCTCACAAGCAGGACTATGACCATTATCAGGTATACTAGAGCTAGCTCTATTGCAGGGTAGATTACTATGGCATAGGCTCTAGTCAGCCCTACTATCAGTGAGCCTACTAGGGCGCCAAGTATGCTCCCCATTCCACCTATTACTATGACAGCGAATGAGTTGACTATTATGTCGATTCCCATGCCTGGAGAAGCCGTGTACAGGGGGCCTGCTGCCACACCTCCTAGGCCGCTCAGGAAGGAGCCGAGCATGAACGCGCCAGTGAAGAGCAGAGGCACACTTACACCGAGAGCTGACACGATCTCCCTATCTGCTGCAGCAGCCCTCATTTTCTTGCCTAAGGTGGTCTTGGAGAGGAGGAACCAGAGGAGCCATGCTACACTGAAGCCTAGAGCTATGAGAAGCAGCCTGTAGACTGGGAACTCGAAGCCAGCTACCTCGATGCTTCCTAGGAACCTACCGGGGTTTGGGAAGTTGATGTAGGCTGGCCCCCATATTAGCTTGACTACCTCATCGAATATCAGGATGAGGCCAAATGTGAGGAGCAGCTGGTACTCCTCTGGCTTCCCGTATATCGGCTTAAGAAGCCCTACTTCTATGGCTGCGCCCACTGCCATCACAGCTGTTGGAGCTAGGATGAATGCAGCTAGATAGCCCCAGGGTGAGCCTCCAGCCAACTTCATGATTATGGTTATAGCGAAGTAGGCTCCCAACATGTATAGGCTTCCATGAGCCAAGTTTAGGATGTTCATTATCCCATATATCATAGTGAGCCCAGATGACACGAGGAACAGGATGGAGGCGTAGACTAGGCCGTTTATAGTCTGAGCTATGAGCAGCTCAATGGGGATCATCTGATCCACCAAAAAGTGTATGGGGGCTAGCACTCGACGACGGTGGTGAGAGGAGGTGGGAAGACCTCTCCTGGCCCGAATATCACCAGGTCTTTTAGGACTGGATGCGGGTAGGCTGGATCTAGTGTCAGCTTCCCCCAGAACACTTCGTAGACTCCCTGGTGGTCTTCTGGCCTAATGTACACTGGGCCCATCGGAGCTGGTACCGTCAGCCCCTCTAGCGCTGATATTATCTCCTCGGTGGTAGGCCAAGCCCCCTTAAGCAGATATGCCTTCTCTATGGCATGCTTTATGGCATACAGGGCTGTGTAGCTTGTTGCAGCCACGTAAGCTGGGTACTCACCGTACCTCTTCTTGAACTTCTCTACAAACAGCTTGTTTGGTGTGTAGACATCGTGTGGTGGGTACTCGAACCAGTATCTTCCGCTTCCCCAGACCTCAGCTTCCTTGGGTACATCTGAGCCTATTGCCTTTAGGGTGTCTGTTGCACCCAGCATGGCATTCAGGTAGACCTTCACCTTCTTGAAGAACCCCTTATAGACTGCCTGCTTGATGAAGGTTGCTGCATCGCCTCCCCATAGGCTTGAGAAGACGACATCAGGCTCCATTGCTATCAGCTGATCTATGTAGGAGCCGAAGTCTGGTGTCCCAAGCTTCGGGTAAACTGGCTCAAGGAGCTCCACATCAGGCTTGAACTTCTTCAGATATGTGCTGAAGGCCTTCCATGAGTCATAGCCGTAGGCGTAGTCTGGGCCTATGTTAGCTATCCTCTTTGCATCAGGGTACCTTTCAGCTACAAGCTTAGCTGCGGCCAGGTCTATTGGCTCCTCATACATGCTGACCCTGAAGACATACTTCCTCTTCTTACACTCAGTCAGCTTGGGTGTGGCAGCGTGGGTCACTATGAATGGGACATGGAGCTCATCCTCAATGACTGGCGCTATCTTCAGGGAGTCACCG
>QMWA01000136.1 GCA_003661385.1 Thermoproteota archaeon
TCCTCTGCCTGTTCTGCTTCCTCCTCTCTATGACATCTGGGTCTAGGCCTGTTGGGTACCTCTTTATCCAGGCCTCCATCCTCCTGCCGACTTCATCCAGGTAGTTTGACCTCGCCACACCTGCTGCACGCCCGCTTATCCTGCTGAAGTCGAAGTACTCGACCCCTTTAAGTAGGAATGAGGGGTATATGTCCGGCTTCCCAGCTATAGCCTTGAAGAGGTGCTTGAACTCTAGGAGGAAGCCTTCATCCAGCTCACTTAGCACAGATTTGTCTCCACGAGCTAAGCGCCAGAGGTAGCTTAAAGAGCTCACCTGGGTTATAACCTCGTTTTGAGGTGATATTATGTTCTTGAAGACCTTGATGGCCTCTAGGGCTGTGGACTGGACTAGGGGGTGTAGCTCGACTTTCCCAGACCTATACTCCCACTCTAGGTCGTTCAGGAAGTGGTATAGCCTGATCCTCGCCTCATCTAGTGTAGTGCTTGTCGAGAGGATTTCATGTACTTCTGGGCACTCATCCCATAGCTCACTTAAGCTCATCTTGGACTCGGAGAGAGGGTGCAGGATCTCGGTTTCAACCGTTGTCATTGAGATAGCTACCATGGAGACCTACCACAAGGTGAGGCTTGCTGGAGTAGTTAAAAAGTTTTACGCAAGGAAAGCACCTGCCGAAGCCAGCTCTAGGACTGCTTTGGCCAAGGTCCTGAAGGCTTCTGCAGCCCTGGAGCTGGGAGCCAGCTCTAGGACTGGCTTCCCCTGGATGTGGCTGCTCTGGACCAGTGGGTCTAGGGGTATCTCAGCTACTATGGGCGTGTGGTGCCTACTAGCTATCCTCTCTACTTCCTCTGGTGTGCCTCCAGGTAGGTCTGCTCTGTTCAGGACTACCGCTGTCCTCACCTGGAGCTTCTGTGTGAGCTTTAGGATGAGCTCTAGGTCGTGTACGCCAAGTGGCGTCGGCTCTGTGACTGCTAGAGCCAGGTCAGCTCCCCTTATCGCGTGTATCACGTTGCAGTGTGTTCCTGGAGCTGTGTCTACTATTGTCATGTCGTAGCTTCTCTCTGACTTCAGGCTTCTGGCGTACTCCATTGCCTTCAGTAGGACTAGCGTGGACCTGGCCTCGGTTGGCTGTAGCTCCCCCTCTACCAGGGTTATCCCGTGTGCTTCTGCCTTGTTGACCCAGCCCAGGAGCTTTTGGGAGTCTGTGATGGCGTTGCTTGGGCACACCAGCTTGCATGCCTCGCAGCCTGAGCAGAGCTCTGGGAAGAGCATTGGGAGCTTGCCTTCAACGTGGACTAGGGCATGTGGCCTGCATGCCTGTGCGCATAGGCCGCACATCGTGCACTTCTCTGGGTCTACTGCTGGGAGGAAAGACATGACATCGAGCACTCTGGCTGTGGATACCCCTAGGAACCTTGAGCTGCTTGGAGCGTCTACGTCAGCGTCTATCAGGAGGACTCTGAGGCCCATTTGGGCTAGCGTGTATGCTGTGTTGGCTGCTACAGTCGTCTTTCCTGTCCCTCCCTTCCCTCCTGTCACTGCTACCCTAGGCATCAGCTCAGCCTCTCCAGGATGATGTCAGCTAGCTTGGCTATGGCCTTGGAGGACTCTGCTTCCGGCTTGTAGGCTACTACAGGCTTCCTCATCGCCATGGCCTCTGCTATCGTGTAGTCCACGGGGATCCTGGCAGCTAGCTCCCCACCACCCTGCTTGGCTATGGCCTCTAGAGCTGTGGTGTACTGGGGGCTTAGGTTCCACTTGTTGACTACCAGCATGAAGGGTATTTTGAAGTGGTTGATCACCTGGATTATCCTGGTTAGGTTCCATGCTCCAGCTGGTGTGGGCTCTGAGACAACTAGAGCGTGTGATGCAGCTGCAAGTGAGGCTATGACTGGGCAGCCTATCCCTGGTGGGCCGTCTACAATGAGGAGGTCAGCTCCCTCCTCCTCAGCTTTCCTCCTGGCAAGCCACTTCACAGCTGTCACGACGTGGCCTGAGTTAGCTTCTCCTATCTCTAGGTGCCCTGATACTAGCTTGAAGCCGTACTCTGTGTCTGCTACACCAACCTCCCCGGTCTTCACCTGCACTATGCTGATTGCGTTAGTTGGGCACACTATGCTGCATGCTCCACAGCCCTCGCATGCCAGCCTGTCTACCACAGCCTTGCCTTCAGCCAGGGTTATTGAGCTGAACTTGCAGACTTCAACGCACTTCCCGCAGCCTGTACACTTGCTCACGTCTACTACAGCCTTCTCTGAGCTCCTCACATCAAGCTCCCTTCTGACATCTGCCCCAAGCACTATCGCTAGGTTTGGGGCGTCGACATCGGTGTCTGCTGCTGTGACCTTGAGCTTCCTTGAGAGGAGCACTGCTAGCGAGGCTGCAATCGATGTCTTGCCTACCCCTCCCTTACCACTGACGACGACGAGCTCCTTCATGGCTCCACCTGTGGTGCTCTCCTGGGCATGCTAGGGACTCTTCCATCGGCTTTGCCCTGCCCTCTAGGAGCTCCTCTATGGCTTCTCTGGCTGTGCTAGCTGAGGTGTAGTACACTCTTATCCCCCTAGCCCTCAGGAGGGCTAGAGCTCTCATGCCCATCCCACAGCATAGCACTGCATCCACGCCTGCTTGCGCCAGGAGCTCAGCTGGCCTCATGCCTCCTCCCATGTGCGTCCCCGTGTTCGGCAGGAGCTCTACGCAGCTCACCTCACCGCCTTCAAGCTCGACTATGGTGAAGACCTCACACCTCCCCAAGTGGGGGCAGACCTGGGAGTTTAAGCCACCTGGGCTGTAGCACGGTATAGCAACCCTCAAGAGCTCACCTCACAACATAGTACATGAGGCCACCCAACTTCACAGAGGCGACCTCCCCCTTCTCAAGCAGGGACTTCAATATCAGCTCAGCCTCGCTGGGAGGAATGCTGAGGGCTTGAGCTACATCTTGTGCTGTGCATGGCCTTCGGGCTAGCAGCTCCAACACCATCTGCTCGCTAGCCTCAGCTAGCCACCTGACTGGCCTACCACGCCTGTCATGCAGCCCATAGGTCCAGACCCTGCCCCTCCCAAGGTGCTCTACCAGAGCCTGGTGGGCTCTTAGCACATCCTCCCTGGGTGGAACCTTGACATAGGGCTCAGCTGGAGGCCTATAAGGGACTTCAAGCTGGACTACATCTGGGTTTATGTCGAGCACCATGTCAAGCAGGCTGCTTAGGTGCGGTGGCTTCACATTTGAGAAGCCCCATGTGGTCTCTAGCAGCATCACTTGGAGCATCAGGCACCTGAAGTCTCTCCTAGCCTCCTTTATGGTGGAGGCTAGCTCCCTCACTTCAGGCATGCCTGGAGCCGGCCTGTTCACTATCCTATAGGCCTTCTCGTCTCCAGCATCCAGCTTGGCTACTGTGATGTCAGCTTCACTCAGCGCCTCCCTCACATCCTTGAGGCGCATTAGGGAGGAGTTTGTGAGGACTACTACCCGCCTTGTTGGAAGCACTTTCCTGACAGCTTCTATGATGCCCTTGAGCATCGGGTTCAGCGTCGGCTCACCGCAGCCTGAGACCGTGACAAAGTCTATATCAGCCTCGTTTAGCTTCCTCATGTAGCTTCTGAGGTCAGCCTCAACCTCCTCTGGTGTCACAGGCTCCTTGAGGTCTCTTGGAGACTTCAGGTAGCGTGCTGTCCTCCCGAGCTGGCAGTATATGCAGCTGTAGGTGCACTTCTTCGGCGGCTTGATGGCGTCTATGCCAAGCGACCTCCCGAACCTCCACGACTGTACTGGGCCGTATACGGTGTTCAACTCTATCAGCTACCTTCCAAGCTGCCTCTTCAGCTGCTCTATCCTCTGGTTGACTACCCTCAGGTGCTCTTCTATCATCCTCTTCATGCTCTCCAGCATCTGCAGCTCCATCTCAGGTGGAAGCGGTGGAGGACCCCACATAGGCGGGTACGGCTGCTGCGGGTACTGGAACTGCGGCATCGATGGCGCTGGCGGTGCTGGTGGAGCTGCTGGAGTTGGTGGCCTAGCCCATGCCCCCATTCCCCTACCAGTTGGTGCTGTAGCTGGCTGGAGCTCTCCTCTGATGTACTTCTCCACAGCCTCCCTTACCTTGATTCCTGATGCCTGCACGAACTTTATGCCTAGGCTGCTGAGGACTGCCCACGCATTTGGGCCTATGTTCCCTGCTATGACTGCCTCTATCCCCTGGTTCGCCAGCATCTGAGCTGCCTGCATTCCAGCTCCCATGGGAGCTGTCATGGCTGGGTTCTGTACTGTGGTGACGTTCTTGATTTCGCTGTCCTCAACCTCGACTATGGTGAACACTGGGCACCTAGCTAGCACAGGTGACACGTAGTCTTCTAGCCCTCCTGAGCTCTGGGATGAGACTGCTATCTTCCTCATGAGGACACCTCTAAGCCTGTGGGTTTGTGTTTAAATACATGCCTTGCGAATTCGCATCCACCTTCCAGTGCTGCCGGATGCATTCCACACTTAGGCTGCTGGGCCCGCTGCACGCTGGCTTCTCAGCTGTAGGATGCAGCTTTAGACTGCTGGAAAAATCGGGTGTGGCGTGGGCTCAAGCGGTGGGCTCCAGCGCCTTCAGCCTCTCGTCTACGAGCTTCAGCTCAGCTTCTATCATGTTCTTTTGGAGCTCTAGCATGCTCCTCCTTGCTTCAAGCATGTACCTCATGGCTTCAGCTGGCTCGTAGAGTGGTGGCATGTACCATGGGCTGAGCCAGCTCCATGGTGTCCACCAGCTCCAGTAACCCCACCACATCCAGTATGGCCACCACATTGCTACCACCAGTATGGCCACCAGTACCTAAGCCATGGCGTATACCAGTAGTATGGCATGTACCAGTAGGAGTATGGCCACCAGTACAGGTATGGTGTGTACCACATCCATGGGCCGAAGAGCCACCAGCATGCCCCCCTTCCGAAGACCCATCCTGGCCTCATCCATGGGGGTAGGAAGCTGAATGGCCCTCTGCCTGGCCA
>QMWA01000137.1 GCA_003661385.1 Thermoproteota archaeon
CTATGATGACAGAGGTATCTAAGACCGCTCTCCCCACCATGCTCTTAACCTAAGCCTTCTAGCAGCTTCCTCTATAGCTTCAGGCTCCCCCTCAGGTACAGCCTTCCTCTCTATCTTAGACTTAACCTTCATGAGCCTAAGCTCCCTCTCAGCCTCCAGAAGCCTCAAGATAACCTCACTAAAGCTCCTAGCCTTCATCCTCCTCTTAGCCTCAGAAAGCTCTCTATACACAGCCTGAGTCACAGCAATAGTCTTCAAACAACCCACCACATATTCACTGCTGTAGCACTGCTATATTAATGTAGCTATGTGAACATGCAGCAATACAGTATGTAGCACATGGCGGTGTGGAGTTCATGTCAGCCAGCAGGCTGCAGCGGACTTCACAGTGATGAAGCAGTGCAAGCTGCTGATCTGGCCTCTAGCTGCTGGCAGAGACCTGCTAGCTGAAGCTGCTTTACTGGGCTCACAGCAGCACCGCAGCTGACACCTAGCAGCTTTCTGCTCGACGGCTACCGGGGTGCTGGCGTGCTGTCTAAGGGCCCCTGCGGGCCCCGTGCCCTAGCCTCTATGAGCTCTGTGCTGCTGGAGCTTCTTAGCTGCTAGCTTAGCTACCTCGGCTCCTAGTGCCCCACCTAGTGCTCCTATTGCAGCTGCTACTGCCAGTGAGAGGAGCAGTGATGTGGGGGCTGGTGCTCCGAGTATGCTTGAGAGGACTGCTGAGGCTGCTAGCAGAGGGCCTCTGTAGGCTATGCTTGCGAGGGCTGTGGCTCTGGCCAGGAGCGTGGCTGCTAGCCCTAGCAGAGCTCCCTTTGCCCTTCTTTCAGCAGCTGCTCCAGCTGCTATAGCTGCTAGAGCTGTGAGCTGCCATGCTCCTAGGAGCTCGAACACCAGGGATGTGGGGTAGCCTGCTAGCAGCAGAGCCTTCCTCATGCTACCCACCCTTAGGCCTGAACTCCACCCTGGACTCCACCAGCTCGCTTGGGATGTCTTCTGGAGCCCTTGGGAGGAGTATCTTGTGGTACTCGTGTTTGAGCCAGAGCTCAAGCAGGTCTGTGTAGTGCTTGCTCATGGCGCTAGCTATCTGCCCTCCTGGGTAGACTCCCATGGAGTTCTCTAGGTCAGAGAGGTCTACTAGCATCCTCCAGCTTGGCCCATGCTTTACCCTGGTTCCAGCTGCGACGCTGAGCGTGTACATGCTTCCATCCAGTGGTGTGAGGGGGTAGCTTAAGGCCTTTAGCTCAAGCATGTGGTAGCTTCCCCAAGTCCACTTGCCTAGGTCGCTGCCGAGCTTTCTGCTCAGCTTCCCCACAGCCTTCCTGAAGCTAGCTCTGATGACCTGGTCTCTGTCCTCGACTTCGCTTGTGAAGACGTTGTCAAACCACTTCTGGTAGCCTGTTATCGTGTAGTTCTCCAACACCTCTATCGGAGGGTACATCAAGCCCTCCAGCCCAAGCTTCCTCCACTCATCCCCCCAGGTCTCCCTCTCATACTCCCTTATCCACTCATACCATATGGTTGCTGCTACAGAGTCCACCGTCATCCTGTAGTCCCATCTCCTGAGGTAGCTCAGTGCCTGAGCTACGAGCTCGCTCTCAGGCTCAGCCTCCTCGTATGCCGCGAGCAGGTATGGTATGAACCTGCTTGCAGCCAGGTCATAGACATCATTCTGGAACCTAGCCATGTCCTCCAGCGTGACCTCATCAGCCTCAGAGAGAAGCTGGTTTATCCTCCTAGCCCTGTATGTCGGGGCGAATATCCTGCCGATGTAGTATGGGTACTCATCTCCAGCGCTACGCTGGTTAGCTGAAGCCACGTAGTGCTGGGGTGGGTTGACTACGTGAGGAAGCTCCTCAAGCGGTATGTACCCAGTCCACTCGTACTCTCCGCTTGAGCCGTCAGCTGGGAAGAGCCCAAGGCCCTTAGCTCTAATCGGGAACTTGCCGACAACCCACATGGCTATGTTCCCATCCACGTCAGCGTAGGCGAAGTTCTGTGGGGGGCAGTGGAAGTACTTGAGTGCATTGATGAACTCCCTGTAGCTCTTAGCCTTGTTTATCAGGTAGAGTGCCTTGAGCTCGAATGTGGGCTCGCTTCCAGTCCACTTCATGGCCGCCCTATGCCCTCTGTGTGTCACTAGGGGGCCGTGTATTGTCTCCTTCACGACAAGCTTATAGGGCTCTCCTCCCCTCACCTTGATGACCTCCTCTACCCTCTTGACTTGAAGCCACTCTCCCTTGTATAGGTAGAGTTCTGGGTTCTCTCTGCTGAACTTCTCAACGTATAAGTCGACTACATCGCCTCCGACGTTCGTCAGCCCCCATGCTATATGCCTGTTGAACCCTATCACGACGAATGGTGCTCCAGGGAAGGTCACGCCATAGACCTCAAGCTCAGGAGTAGCTATGTGCACCTCATACCAGAGTGGAGGGAGTGTGAGCTGGAGGTGGGGGTCGCTTGCCAGCATAGGCTTACCTGTAGCAGACTTCACCCCATCTACAGCCCAGTTGTTTGAGCCCAGCGCCCGCATCCATGGTATGGAGGCTAGCTTGCTGAGCTTCAGGTACTCGCCTACAGTGAAAGTCGCGTTTACAGCTGGGGGCTCAAGCTTCAAGGTAGCTCCTCTCTGGGAGGGGACTACAGGTATGTCGAATGGCCTGTACATTGGGAAGAGCTCCTCAGCGTCCTCGCCGAGCTTGTCCCACAGTATCTTCGCCAGTATGTCGTGGAAGCTCCCTGAGAGGCTCCAGGCCATCATCTTGTTCCACAGCACCGCGTCGTATACCGTGTAGGGCTCAGGCTTGTAGTTGAGGAGCTTGAACTCAAGCGGGAGAGCTGCCCCAGCTTCCCTTATGTACTTGTTTACTCCAGCAGCATAGGCCTCCAGAGCCCTATAGAACTCCTCGCTCTTGTTGTAGGCTTCAAGCGTCCTGGCTGCAGCCCTGTTCAGGCCTATAGTCCTCATGAATATGTCCTGCTCGAGGGTGCGGTTCCCAAAGACCTCAGAGAGCCTCCCTGAAGCAAGCCTCCTCTGCACGTCGATCTGCCAGAGCCTATCCCTAGCATGCAGGTATCCGAGGGCAAAGCAGGCATCAAGGTATCTTTCAGCAAATATGTGAGGTACTCCATACCTGTCTCTCAGGACAGCCACTGGAGAGCTCAGCTCCTCAGCTTCAACAACCATGACACTAGGGTACTCTGCTGAGAGAGCTGAGGAGAAGAACCCAGATGGAGCCAGAAGCCCGCCGATCGGAGGCATGATGCCAATAGGCAGCGACAGCGCGAGCAAGAGCAGAGCTAAGGCGGATAGCAGCGCAGCCAGCCCACGCAACCCTACCACAGCGCTCCAAGCTTGCTCAGCCTTATATACTTAACCCAGAGCTCATCTAGAGGCTCAGACCTGCGCCAGACGCAGGCGCTGAGGGCGGCTAGCCCTACAGCAGGTGTACGCTGGGCTCCTGCAGCCTAACGGCCAGGGCTCCAGCCTCCACACCTAGGCTCCTAGCTATCGGGGCGCACTTGGCCTTCAGTATGAAGTACACTTTAGCTGGTGGAGCTGCAGCTGGGTCGCTTAAAGTCTCGTAGTGAGCCATACCCTTCGCTATTATCACAGGCATGCTCCAGACCTCATCTACCACGCTCTCGCTGACCTCCCCTGGAATGAGGCTCGATGCATCTGAGCCAGTTGCAACATAGCTATCGAAGCACTTATCTAGCCCAAGCTCCAGAAACTCCCCTATAGTTATGTCGTTTTGAAAAGGCTTAGACTTGACTACAGCCTTAACCCTGACCCCAAGCCTCCTAAGCTCCTTAGCCAGCAGAGCGTCGATAAGAACCTCCCCAGCGTTGTCCAAGAGCATACATGCCTCTCCAGCCTCCAGCACGTCTTCAACAAGCTTATCGGAGTCGTCTATGGCGAGCTCGCTTGAGCGCATCTGCCTCTCAAGCTCCTCGATGCTGAAGCTGTACCCTGCGACACCAAGGTCCATGGAGTTCGCGACAGCAGAAAGCCTACAGCACAGCTTAACCCTCTCCCTGCCATCATCCACCTGGCTCAGCAGCTCCTCAGCTAGCCTAGCAACCCTAGCTCCAGCCTTATTAGCTCGAGCCTTAGCAGCAGCATAGGGGTCCTCTACCCCAGTGAGCTTCTTCACAAGCCTAAAGCTCCAGGTTGCTAGCCTAGTCACCAGTATCCCGCTGCTACCTCTCTCAGCCAAAAGCTTCATGACCTCCCTGATGTGGTTTACAGCCTGCCTGCCACTCTCCAGCAGAGAAATCTCCCTAGCCCTCACTTGAGCTATACAAGGCAAGCACTCCACTTCAACTCTCAGCGTAGACCCCACAGCCCCTAGGGCAGGCCTTCAATAACCTAACCACACCAAAAGTGAGACCACAGCAACCCATTAAAAGGACTATAGCAGAGCTAGCTGCCTAGCAGCCAGCACGCCAATAGCCTCCTGCAGGCTGCCCTCAAGCCCTCCACCCACAGCCTATCCAGCTGCCAGCTGCTCTCCAGCTAGAGATGCATGCTACACGTGTAGCTGACCTGGTCACTGGCCTCACTGTTTTTAAGCCACCCCCCTCGTGGCATGTGATGGCCTTTGAGCGAGCTAGTCCTAGGCAAGCGCCTAGATGACGGGGAGTTCAAGCTCAAGGTCAAGGAGCTTCTCACTGGCAGGACAGCTATAGTAGCGAAGACTGGGTACGGGAAGTCCTGGGCTCTCAGGAGGATAGCTGAGCAGCTCCTAGACCTCGGGTACCCAGTTGGGATAGTAGACCCAGAGGGAGAGCACGTGACCATAGCTGACGCATACGATGCTCTCATAATATCACCAGAAGGCGACGTAGACATCACAAAGGTGTCAGCTAGGAGGGTAGCTAAGGCAGCGCTGAGTGGAGTAAGCTTCATCCTAGACCTCTCAAAGTACACCCCTGAGCAGGC
>QMWA01000138.1 GCA_003661385.1 Thermoproteota archaeon
CTAGGGAGCTGCAGTCTACGATATGGATCACTCCAGAGGTGGAGCTTGTGGAGGAGGGAGAGCTCTCTAGGTTTGTGATGAAGAGCATCAGAGTGCCTGACTTGAGGAAGCCTGGCGCGCTTAAGGCTTACCTGCAGTCATCTAGAGCTCAGCAGGCGCTAGCTTAGCATGTGCTCACGTGGCCTGGGGCGTGGGGCTGTGTGCTGCTCTTACCCTCCACCTTGGGCCTTCTGGTGTGTCCTCGACCTCAACCCCCGCCTTCCTCAGGGCTTCTCTTATGGAGTCAGCTAGCTTCCAGTTCTTCTCCCTCCTGGCTTCCTCCCTCAGCTCTAGGATGGACTCCACTACCCTTGAGAGCTCCTCTCCAGCTGGCTTCAGCTCCTCTAGGGGTATGCCCATCACCTTGCTGAAGTCCTCTAGGAGCTCTAGGGCTTTCAGCGCAGCATAGGAGCTTACTCCCCCCTTCTGGGATGCTAGCTTGAAGACTGCCTTGACCAGCTTGAAGACTGCTGCTATCGCCTCTGGGGTGTTGAAGTCGCTGTCCATAGCCTCCTCGAACCCCCTCCTAGCATCCTCTACGGCAGCTAGGAGCTCCCTGCTGTTCTCCTCCCTTGCAGCGAGCTCCTCCAGGCTTCTGCAGGGCTCTGCCCTCTGGTACGCCTCCCTAAGCAGCCTTGCTGCCACGATGAGCCTCTCTAGCGAGCGAGAGGCCTCATCTAGCTTGCTGAAGCTGAACTCGAGCGGGCTTCTGTAGTGGGCTGATAGGGCGAAGAGCCTTATTGCCCTCGGGTCGTAGCGGGCTAGGGCCTCTCTTATCGTTGTGAAGTTCTTCAGGGACTTCGACATCTCCTGCCCCTTCACGGTGACTAAGCCGTTGTGCACCCAGTACCTTGAGAAGGGCTTCCCTGTTAGGGCCTCGCTCTGCGCTATCTCGTTCTCGTGGTGGGGGAATATCAGGTCTTGGCCTCCGCCATGTATGTCTAGGGTCTCTCCGAGGTACTTCATGCTCATCACACTGCACTCTATGTGCCAGCCTGGCCTCCCAGGGCCCCATGGGCTCGGCCAGCTTGGCTCACCTGGCTTTGCAGCCTTCCAGAGAGCGAAGTCCTCTGGGCTCCTCTTGTCCTCCCCAGGCTCCACCCTGGCTCCAGCTACTATGTCCTCTATGCTCTGCTTGGACAGCTTGCCATACTCCTTGAACTTCCTGACAGCGAAGTAGACGTTGCCTTTGGGAGTCGCGTACGCGTAGCCTTTCTCTATGAGCTTCTCTACAGCCTTGATGATGTCAGGTATGTGCTCTGTGACCCTGGGGTACAGGTCTGCTCTCTTCACATAGAGCGCATCCATGTCCTGCATGTACGCCTTCTCGTAGTACCTTGAGAGCTCGATTGGGTCCTTGCCGAGCTCAGCTGCCCTCCTTACCACCTTGTCGTCTATGTCGGTGATGTTTACTATGAGCTTGACCCTATACCCGCGGTATTCAAGCCACCTCCTCATGACATCAAAGCAGATGTATGCTCTGGCGTGCCCTATGTGGGAGTAGTCGTATGTGGTTGGGCCACACACATACATCCGTACTTCTCCGCTCTTGAGTGGCTTGAACTCCTCGACCCTCCCGGTTAGGGTGTTGTACACTCTCAAGGTAGCCCCTGGTGCTGGAGGCTAGCTGGGGATATAACGGTTTGGAAGCAGGCAAGGGTAGGTCCCGCCGCCCGGAGTCCCACCCTGCGGGAGCAGGGCTTTGAACCGGGGACCTGCCGGTCTCTGGCTTTCGGAGCAGCCGCTGTGGGAGCTTCAGGCTGCACCTGAAGCCTACAGCCGGCCGCTCTCAGCCTAGCTGCCTACCAGACTGAGCTACGGCGGGACCAGCTTTAGCATGGGGTGGGTCTATTTAACCTTATCGCATGCTGTGCTGGAGGCCATGGAGGTGGAGCAGCTCAGGTACCTTTAATAATGAGCAGCGGGTATGGCCTTCGGGGGGCCCGTAGCTCAGATGGTAGAGCACCGGGCTTTTAGGCCTCGGTGAAACCCGGGGGTCGCGGGTTCGAGTCCCGCCGGGCCCGCCTGGTGGTAGATTCTTGAGTAAGGTTCTTAAGCTGGGGCGCATATGTAGGGTGGGGATCCCTTGTCATACTGGGATGAGTGGGAGGACAGGAGGAGGCGTAGGAGGAGAGACCCATTCCTTGAGTTCTTCGAGGAAGTCCAGAGGATGTTTGAGAGGCTGTTCGAGGGCAGCATGAGGGGCTTTGATGACTGGAGTGAGCTGAGCAGCGGGTATAGGCTGGATAGGAGGCCTGGCGTATACGGGTGGTCTATCACGATAGGGCCTGATGGAGAGCCTATCGTGAGGGCTTTTGGCACACCGAGTAGGAGAGCTGTTGTCAGAGAGGAGCCTGTCCCTGCTAAGGAGCCTATTGTCGACATCTTCGAGGAGGATGGTGAGGTCGTGGTGGTAGCTGAGCTCCCTGGGGTCAGGAAGGAGGACATCAAGCTCAACGCGAGCGGAGATAGCCTTGAGATAAGGGCATCTGGCTCGTTCTACAAGGTGATTAAGCTCCCCAGCCGGGTTGACCCTGAGAGAGCTAAGGCAACGTTCAACAATGGGGTGCTTGAGGTAAGGCTTCCTAAGAAGTGAGAGATGTGCCTGTTCTAGTTGAGAGGTGTAGTGCTCCTAGCGTGGATGTTGTTGAAAAGGTGTTCAGGGAGCTCAGCTTAGAGCGGGAGCTTAAGAGAGCAGAGAGGGTAGTTGTCAAGCTCAACCTATGTGGGTTTAGGGGCTGGGAGACTGGAGCTACAAGCGACCCCAGGTTCGTCAGGGCAGTGGTCGAGTACATCAGGAGAGCTGCACCTGATAAGCCAGTCTACCTTGCTGAAGCTGATGCAACCAATGCTAGAGCAAGCTTGCTGTTCAAGTGGCTTGGCTTCGAGAAGCTTGCTGAAGAGGCTGGTGCTAGCGTTCTGAACCTCTCTAAGGGCGAGAGCGTTGAGGTTGATGTCGGATACGGGCCCTACGGGAGGCTTAGGGTCTCGAAGGCTCTCTTGGATGGGAGCTTCATAGTGAACTTGGCTAAGCTGAAGACCCACATCATAACCTACATCACATGCTCCCTCAAGAACGTGTTTGGTGCGCTCTACCACTGGAGGAAGATAGACTACCATAGGAGGCTTGATGAAGCCATTGTGGCAGCTAACCTGGCTGTGAGGTGTGGAGTACACATTGTGGACGGCATAATAGCTCACGAGGGGGAGAAGGGGCCTCTATACGGGAGGCCTGTCAAGCTGGGTGTTGTGGTAGCTGGTGTTGAGCCTGCTAGCGTGGATGCTGTGTGCGCTAGGATAGCTGGCTTTAAGCCTGGTAGGATCAGGCACATAAGGCTGGCTTCTGAAGCTGGGCTCGGGCAGCTCTCCCCCAGCGTCCTAGGGGATGCCCCGCGTGGGGGGCTGGAGTTCAGCACCCTGAACCAGGTGGCTTTCAAGTTTGCTCAGGAGGTTAGGAGCCTCTTCTCCAGCCGCCGGTAGACCTCCAGGAGGAGGGGCTCACACTCCTCCTCCCAGGATGGAGGCTTCTCAGCTGGCTTCGGGGGGCTCTTGAGGAGCTCTAGGAGCTTCCTTGGGTACTCCTCTTCGCTTGCAGTGATTATCGGGTAGCTTGATCCTCTGAAGCCCCTTATGTCTGTTGCCAGGATTGGCTTCCCTAGAGCTAGGTACTCTCCTATCTTCCAGACTGAGTCAGGTGTGTAGTAGAAGTCTATTCTGCTCTTTGGCCTCGGGGCTAGGCAGAGGTCAGAGGCGTTTATCCAGTTTGCAACATCCTCCCTCGGCACTCTGCCGGTTAGCAGCACTCTGCTTGAAGCATGCTTCTCAGCCTCCCTCCTGAGCTCTGGGAGCTTGTCTCCGTCCCCTACTATGGCTAAGTACACGCCTTCCTGAGAGGCCACCGCCCTTATGCACCTCTTGAGTATGTCTGCGCCCTCTATTTCTGAGATGTTGCCTACGTACAGCGCGAGCTTGGCTTCAGGTGGTATGCCAGCTGCTCTCCTGAGCTCTTCCCTCGCAAGCGTCGGCTTGAAGCCTGCTGGAGGCCTGTTCGGCACTACGTAGACTTCCTTAGCTCCCCATGCCCTTGCTCTCGCTGCTAGCACCCTGTTCACGCAGATGACCACGTCTGCCTTCCTCGTGACGTGCTTCTCCACAGCCTCAGCTATAAGGGCTAGGATGCTGCTCTTCCTCAGGAGCCTGAGCTCCTCTCCCCAAGGGGACCTGACATCGTAGACTACCCTCCTGCCAGCTGCCAGGAGGGGGAGAGCTAGCACATCAGGTACGTTGAACACGTGGTAGATGTCAGCTTTCAGTGTAGCTAGCTTCACGAGTGAAAGCAGGTATGAGGCTGCTGAGGCTGCTGGCTTCGGTAGGAGGCGGGGCTTTCCAGCTGGCTTGAACACTATGACATCGTAGCCTGCTTTCCTGAGAGTGGCCTCCACCTGCTTGAGCCTGGTCATCTTCTCTGGTGCAATCGAGACGAGAGCTACCTTCAGCATACTCTCCTGTACTCCCTGTAGATGGCTAGAGTTGGCTTCCCAGGCCAGGATGGGGGCTTGGCCTCCATTTTCGAGTCGAATTTGAGCACGACGTCGCCCCTGGGCTTTCTTGAGGCCTTTAGCACTACGAGGCCGAGCTCAGGGCCCTCTCTCTGCAGCCTCACCCTGCCCTCCCTATGTAGCTGCAGCAGCCTGCTAGCTATGCGGCTGCCAGCTCCTGGTGGGTGGTATAGCTTTGACCCCAGCTCCCTGAGCTTGCTTCTGCTGGCGCCTGCTGCCCAGCTGTAGGCTTCGAGTATCCTCTCTGGCTGGGTGCCAGCTAGCTTGTTTAGCCCAAGCTGGACTGTCTCAACCCACTCCGTGGTCTCCCTTAGGGTCACGCAGGGCACTCCAGCCA
>QMWA01000139.1 GCA_003661385.1 Thermoproteota archaeon
ACATGGGGTATAGTGCTTGTTTGGACACTCTTAGTGTAGTAATTTGGCTCAATGTGGTCCTTGATGGGATGCTACTGTCTCCAGCTGTTCTGCTATCTTCTTAGTACTATTACTGTTCCGCATTGCATGAGGTCGCCCCATGCTTGGGCGAGTCCGGTTTCTACTGGCTTTTTTACTTGTCTTTTTCCTGCTTCGTATCTTAGTTGCCAGAATATTTCGCATACTTTCATTAGGCCTGCTGCTGCTATTGGGTTTCCTACTCCTAGTAGTCCTCCTGATGGGTTTATGGGTAGGTCTCCGTCTCTTTGGGTTACTCCTTCCTCTGTTAGCTTGGGTGCCTCTCCCTTCTTGCATAGGAGTAGGCCTTCCATGTGGTGGAGTTCTTTGTAGTCGAATGGGTCGTATACTTCGGCTACGTCTATTTGCTTTGGTGGGTTTGTTATGTTGGCCATTTTGTATGCCATTTTGGCTGCGACTTCGACGTACTTGGGGTAGTATAGGTCTCTGTTTGTCCAGTGTTGGGTGTCTAGTGCCCAGCCGACTCCTTCTATCCATACTGGGTCGTCTGTGATTTTTCTTGCTACGTGCTCTGCTGCTAGGACTAGGGCTGCTGCTCCGTCTGTTGGTGGGGATATGTCTAGCCTCTGTACTGGCCACACCATTATCTCAGAGTTCAGCACGTCCTCTACTGTTATGTCTGCTGCCAGCTGGGCGCATGGGTGGTCTAGTGCGTTTTTCTTGTTTTTTACTGCTACTAGGGCTATTTTCTCTTTGGGTATCTTGTGGACGTGCATGTAGCGGTGCATTTCTAGTGCGAATATCCAGACTAGGTTTGGGTTTAGTGGCCTGTGTAGTATTGGGTCCCAGATTGTTGCAAACGCCTGCTGGGGGTGTGGCCTGCAGGGTGACATCTTCTCTTCTGCTACTGCTAGCACGATGTCTGCTAGGCCTGAGGCTACGTGCCACCATGCTGCTATGGGTGTGAAGACGCCTGTTCCTCCTCCAACGTAGACTCGGGTGTAGGGCTTGTATGAGGCTGCTGCGCCATCGACTAGGTACTCTCCTTTCATGTGTACTCCGTCGAAGGCATCTGGTGCTGAGCCTAATACGACCATGTCCACGTCCTTGGGGGTGAGCTCAGCTTGCTCTAAGGCCATCTTGGTGGCGTAGTAGGCTAGCTCTCGGGGGGTTTCAAGCTGTCTTCTCCTGAAGAGGGTTAAGCCTGCACCTACAATGGCAACCTTCCTCTTTATCATAAGGATCTGGGGGGCTTGGCTGGGGCGGTTAATAACTTTTGGCTGTGATGGCATGTGTGTGGGGGAGGTTTTATGCTGGTGGGTGTCGCTGGGGGCTTGTGAGGTTAATGGATTTAATTGGTGTGTATAGGTGATGAGGGCTTTTGCGTTGGTTTTATGGGTTGAGTTCTTGGGTTTGCTTGCTGCTGGGCTGAGGCTTGGGGGCTGCTGGTTTGGGAGGGTGTTGGGGGTTGTTTTCGGTGTGATTGACTGACTGCTTTGGTTTACGTGTTGGGTGGTATTGATTTGGGTTATTTTGGCTGTGGTGTGCTGTGTTTGCTGGTTTTGGAATAAGGCATATATATGGTTGGGGCTGAAGGGGGTTGGAATAGGGATGGTGGAAGCATGAGTGGTAGGAGGGCTTTGGCTGTGGCTGGAGCTTTGGTGTTGTTGGCTGCAGTGGCTGCAGCAGCTCGACCAGGGTTCTTGGCGGCTCAGGAGGAACAGATTTTCATCAACAAGTATGGTTGGTTTGATGAGGTAGTGTTTCTGCCAGAGGCTGATAGGGCTAAGGCTGTTGAGATGCTGAAGAAGGGGGACATTGACATATACTTCATTGACATTGGTGACCCAGAGCTGTATAGGGAGATTAGGGAGTCTCCTGAGCTTACCTACGAGTTCTCTTATGGGCTGTACTATGAGCTGACTTTTAACCCGTATGGGCCTGAGTTCACTGATGGGAGGCTTAACCCGTTCAATAACTCTAGGATTAGGGAGGCTATGAACTACATTGTTGACAGAGACTACATCGCTGACGAGATTATGGGTGGGCTAGCGGTCCCGAAGTTCACTTGCCTTGTTAAAGCGCTACCTGAGGCCCAGAGGTTTATCGATGAGATAGAGGAGATTGAGGAGGAGTATGCTTACGACTTCGAGAAGGGGAAGCAGATCATCACTGAGGAAATGGAGAAGATGGGTGCTACTCTAGTGGATGGGAAGTGGATGTATAAGGGTGAGCCTGTTGTCATAAAGTTCATCATAAGAATAGAGGACGCTAGGAAGGAGATAGGAGACTACGTTGCGTCACAGCTGGAGAAGCTAGGGTTCACTGTGGAAAGGATGTATAAGACCTCTAAGGAGGCTTCACCGCTGTGGATTCTCGGTGACCCGAAGGAGGGCAAGTGGCACATGTACACTGGAGGATGGATTACTACAGCTGTGAGCAGAGATGACTCAGATAACTTCCAGTTCTTCTACACGCAGGACTCCCCGCTGTCATGGTCTCCACTGTGGGCCTCGTATACACCTGACCCGAGGTTCCGCGAGGTGGCTAGGAGGCTGGCTGAGAAGGACTTCAGGAGCATCGAGGAGAGAAGCAAGCTGATGAGAGAGGCTCTGAAGCTTGCCATGAAGGACTCTGTGAGGGTGTGGCTTGTAGACCAGATAGCAGTGTGGGCTAGACGCAAGAGCTTGTTTGCACTAGCCGACTATGCTGGAGGGTATCCGACTGCCTTATGGTCTTCTACCATGAAGTTCGTGGATAAAGTCGGGGGTACTGTTAAGATTGCGAGTTCAGAGGTCATAGTAGACCCGTGGAACCCGGTTGCTCCATCAGACTGGATCTATGACACGATGATCTACGACTATGGGGTATGGGAGCATGCTACAGTGCTGCACCCAAAGACTGGGCTCCCGATACCAGTGAACATCAGGAAGGCCAGCGTCTGGGTTGAGATGGGGCTGCCTACAAGCAGGAACCCTGGCTCAGAGTACTGGCTTGACTTCAAGTACGTCAGCAGCGTTGTAGTGCCAACAGACGCCTGGTATGCCTGGGATGTCGAGAACAAGAGGATGATTACAGCAGGAGAGGCTGGAGTGACCTCTGCTAAGGCCAGAGTTGTCGTAGACTATGGTGACATACTCGGTAAGCCTATGTTCCACGATGGAACTGAGCTGACGCTAGCAGACTTCCTGATCAACTTCATAGTACCATTTGAGAGGGCAAGTGAAGCTAGCCCACTATACGATGAGTCCTATGTTGGGACATTCCAGACATTCAGGCAGCTGTTCACAGCATTCAGGATATTGAGTGAGAGGCCTCTGGTCATAGAGTACTTTGTGAACTACATCCACATAGATGCTGAGCTGATAGCAGACTATGCTGCGAACGTGCTATGGCCAACTATGCCATGGCACACAGTAGCTATTGGTATAATGGCTGAGGCGGATAAGAAGCTGGCGTTCAGTGCTGACAAAGCTGACATGCTCAAGGTCGACTGGATGAACTACATAGGTGGCCCCAGTCTAGAGGTGCTCAGTAGCTACCTGAGGAAGGCTTATGCAGAAGCGTATATACCATTCAAGGAGTTCCTCGGAGATTATGTCACTCCAGGAGAGGCTCTAAAGAGGTATGAGAAGCTTAAGGAGTTCTATGAGGCAAGGAAGCACTTCTGGGTTGGCAACGGGCCATTCTACCTGGATAGAGTCGACATCACAGCCCACACTGCAACACTAAAGTCAATAAGACACCTGCCCCATAAGATCGAGAAGGTTTGCAGGGATATAAGCCAGTTCTCAGCTCTCATAGAGACAGGAGACTACAACCTGGTTGCCTTCGGCTATGACAAGGAGATAGCTTCAAGGCTCCTACCTGGGAAGGAGGCTAAAGAAGAGCTTGACATCCTGAACCTCGTGCTAGGAGGGCCTATAGCCAACCCGCATGCAGCGAAGCCGCTGGAGGAAGCTGGCATAAAGTTTGAGGGCAATGTGATGAAGATAGGAGGCAAGGAGTACGTGAGCACATGGGGTAAGATAGACTACGGTGTTGTGCTGCTCTCAGGGAACAACCTGTATGTAGCAGGGATAACCAGGTATGGGACAGAGGCAGCACTACAGTACATACTTGGGAAAGCAGGGATAATGGAAAGCCTCATAGTAGTCAAGTGGGAGGATACCAACGGGAATGGCAAGGTAGACTCAGAGGAAATATCGCTGGTAGGCTAACCCCCACTTCATTTTTCTCTTACCAAGCTTAACTTCTTATGGATTTCTCCACGCTTTTAGCTACTAGCTTCTCGAAGTACCTTAAGATCCCTATGGCTAGGAGCAGTATTGCAAGGAAGGATGAGGCTACCTGTGCTAGCTCAATGGCTAGCAGACGTGTGTGATCTATTAGGCTATAGGATATGGTTAAGGTGCCTATTATGGTGCCCTCTGTGCTCACAGCTAGCTTGAGGGGGGTTCTCGCTAAGACTTTCCACCCACTTGATGTAAAGGCGCCTCTGGCTACGCTAACTGCTATGGAGTCTATGATGCCGTATTCATCCAGGAAGCATAGGCGTATTTCTGCTTGACATGTGGATTTGCCTGAGAGGTTGTATTGTATTCTTTGGGAGAGGGATGTGGGGAGAGCTAGGGTGATGGAGCTGTTTGCTAGCTTCAGTGGGTACTCTATTCTGTAGCGTGGTGACTTGTAGTATATGGCGTAGAGCCCTGTAGCTAGGGAGATTGAGAAGAGGATGAGTCCTGCTAGGGCGTATTTTCCTGGAGCTTGCAAGGTTAAGGCCTTTCTGGAGCGTATAGCCAGCACTTTACTATGTGTCCTTCTCCTAGGTCTACTGGCTTAGGCTCTTCTCTCCTGCATATGTCCATTACATGTGGGCACCTGGGGTGAAACCTGCAGCCTGGGGGAGGCGTTAT
>QMWA01000140.1 GCA_003661385.1 Thermoproteota archaeon
GGAGATGACTGAGAAGATCTCGAAGATGAGCAGCGTCAAGGTGCTCACATCGACTTCAGCGTTCGCATACTACCCTGGAGAGGGGTTCCTCGCTGCTGTGAGAGATGGAAGCAGGATAGTCAAGATAAGAGCTAAGAAGTATGTCGTTTCAACCGGAGCATATGAGAGGACTCTGGTCTTCGAGAACAACGACCTGCCGGGAGTCTATGGTGCAGGGGGAGTGCAGACTCTCATGAACGTCTATGGAATTAAGCCTGGTGAGGCAGGGCTGATGGTGGGCTCAGGGAATGTCGGGCTGATAGTATCATACCAGCTGCTCCAGGCTGGAGTGGATGTGAAGGCTATAGTGGAGGTCCTCCCCAGAGTAGGCGGGTACTTGGTGCATGCAGCTAAGGTCAGGAGGCTTGGTGTCCCAATACTGACTAGGCACACGATAGTGAAGGCGCTCGGGAAGACCCACGTTGAGGGAGCTGTGATAGCTAAGGTGGATGAGAACTTCAACCCTATACCGGGGACAGAGAGAAGAATAGACTGCGACTTCATCTGCATATCAGTTGGGCTGACACCAACCTACGACCTGATCCAGCACTTTAAGCCAAAGATGGTGATGGTGCCAGAGCTGGGAGGCTTCGTCCCGATAAGAGACATCTATGGGAGGGTTAGGAGAGACGTCTACATAGCAGGCGACTGCTCTGGGATAGAGGAGGCTGCTACAGCCATGCTGGAGGGAGCTATAGCTGGAATACACGCGAGCCTCATGCTAGGGTATGGTGGGGAAGAGGAGAAGAGGAGGATAGAGGAGTACATGAAAGAGCTTGAGGAGGAGAGGGGCTCGCCTTTCAGCGAGAGGATAAAGGCTGGGCTGAAGAAGGTCCTTGTAGAGGACATTGAGAAGCTTGAGGAGGGGGGTGAGCTTGGCTGAGTACCTGAGTAGAGGCTACCTCACTACAGATGAGCTCAGGGAAATGGAGCTGCTTCCACCAGAGGACGTTGTCAGGAGGAAGAGAGTTGCTGTCATAGAGTGCGTTCAAGAGATCCCCTGCAACCCCTGCTCAGTGATCTGCAAAGTTGGAGCCATACTGAAGGAGGGGCTGTGTAAGCCTCCTAGAGTAGACTGGGAGAAGTGTGTCGGCTGCAGGATGTGTGTCGCAATATGCCCAGGGCTAGCGATATTTTGCATCCAGATAAAGGATGGGAAAGGCTATGTGACCATGCCTTATGAGATGCTTCCAAAGCCCAGCAAGGGGGATAAAGCGGTTCTACTGAGCAGAGCTGGAGAAGAGTTGGGTGAGGGGAAGGTGGTGGAGGTCTTCAGGATGGTCAGAGGAGACCCAGCTTACGTCATCACAGTGGAGGTGCCGAGGCCTGAGCTCGTTTACGAGGTTAGAGCAGTTAGGATAGTTAAGGGTGGTTGATTTGGGTAAGGGGAAGAAGATAGTATGCTTCTGCCATGATGTGACCGAGGAGGACATAGTAGAAGCCATAAAGATGGGGTATGATGACATAGAGAGCATAAAGAGGTTCACTGGAGCGACAACCGGCCCATGCCAAGGCAAGTCGTGCATGATGCACATCTTAAGAATCTTGAGGAGGATGGGGAAGCTGAAGGAAGCCAAGACCACGGTCATTAGGCCACCAATAGACCCAGTCCCAATGGAAGCCCTCCTAGGTGATGAAGGTGAAGAAGACTGACATAGCGGTTGTAGGATGTGGAGCTCTTGGAGCTGGCATCGCATACAACATAGCTAAGCTCGGCAGGAAGCCGCTTGTCTTCGAGGCCAAGTACTTCGGGTATGGCTCCACTGGGAGGGACATCGGCGTGGTTAGGGGGAGGCATAGGGACCCAGATGTAGCTAAGCTAGCCTCTGAAGGCCTGAAGCTCCATGAAAAGCTGCCAGATGAGCTTGGGTCGAACACGCTGTTCAGGCAGGATGGAGTGCTCACAGTAGCCCTGACAAGTGAGGAAGCTGAGGCTTTGGAGAAGGAGTTCAAGTCCTATGCTTCAGGCAGCTTCATAGAGCTGAGCAGAGATGAGGTCAGGAGCAGGTACCCCTACCTCAGGGTGGATGATGTGAAGCTCTGCTACCTGAGCTCAAGAGAGGGGCTAGTGCATCCACTGGCAGTGCTCTGGGGTTATCTAGATGCGGTCAGGAGACTTGGAGGCGAGGTAGTCAAGCCAGCAGAGGTAATCAGCATAGAGCCCAAGGGAGACAAGCTTAACATCAAGACTGCTCTAGGGGAGTATGAGGCCAGCAAGGTTGTGGTAGCAGCAGGGTTCAGGAGCAGAGAGCTGCTCAGCAAGCTTGGAATAGACATCCCACTAGAGCCTCTTGCCAAAGAGGCTCTGGTGACAGAGCCTATGAAGCCCTTCCTCGACCCTGTCATCGAGAGGCCGGGTACTGGGCTCGTAGTGGCTCAGACCATGAGAGGAGAGGTCATAGGGACAGTAGGCTCCCTGGGGAAGACAAGCGACCTCACCTTGTCAAGCTATAGGTTTCTCAGAGACTTCGCTAGGCAGGCTACCCAGCTTATCCCAGCTGTCAGAAGCCTCAAGGTGCTGAGGCAGTGGACTTGGGTTGTAGACACCACACCAGATGGGAAGCCAGTCATAGGCGAGACCAGTGTCAACAGAGTATATGTCGCCTGTGGGATGCACGACTATGGGCTCAGCCTAGTACCTGTGGTCAGCAAGCTGATCGGAAGGCTAGTAGTGGAAGGGGTTGAGGATCCGATGTTGAAGCCGTTTTCACCAAGCAGATTCGGGTGACAGCCATGAAGGTCGTGGTTGTGGGTGGTGGCGTGGCTGGAGCACCAGCTGCTGAAGCAGCTAAGGTAGCTGGTGCAGAGGTTACGCTAGTTAGCATGGAGGAGCACATAGGTTACTCTAGGTGTGGGCTGCCATACCTCATTGGAGGTAAGGTGAAGAGCCCAGAAGACCTCACAGTGTACCCTGAAAGCGACCTGAAGAGAATAGGTGTTGAAGTCGTTAAGGGGAAGGCTGTCGATGTCAGCAGAGATGGGAAGCTGAGAGTAGAGCTCAATGCTGGAGGCTCAGCTGAGATCAGCTTCGACTCCCTCGTCTTAGCTACTGGAGCAAGCGCTGTTGTCCCACCGATCAAGGGAGCTGACCTGCCTGGCGTTTACACGCTCAGGACCATAGACGACGCCCTGGAGATAATGAAGGCTGTGAAGGAGAGCAAGACTGCAGTCATAGTGGGAGCAGGGTTCATAGGCTTGGAGCTTGCTGAGAACTTCACAGAGCTCGGGCTGAAAGCTGTTGTAGTCGAGATGCTGCCTCACGTGCTTCCAGCTGTCTTGGACTCTGACATGGCTAAGATACTCCAGAAGCACCTCAAGAAGCATGGGGTGGAGCTGCATGTTAAGAGGAGGGTAGAGGAGATAGCTGGGGAGAGCAGAGCTGAGGAGGTCATAGTGCAGGAGGTTGGGGGGGTAAAGGCGGACCTGGTTGTCTTGGCTACAGGAGTGAGAGCTGAGACGGAGCTCGCTAAGGTGGCTGGAGCTGAGATAGGGGCTACTAGGGGCATCAAAGTGGACTGGAGGCTTCAGACGACGCAGCCAGGAGTATATGCGTGTGGAGACTGCGCTGAAGTCAGGAACCTGGTTACTGGGCAGCCTGCTCTCATCCAGCTGGGGACTGCAGCGGTGAGGCAGGGGAGGGTCGCTGGAGAGAATGCTGCAGGAGGTAGGAGAGCTTACTTCGGTGGGCTTGCTTCAGCAGTCACCAAGCTCTTTGGGATGCAAGTTGGTGCAACTGGCCTCACAGTCTGGCAGGCTGAGGAGGCTGGGCTTCCAGTTGAGGGCGTTAGAGTCGTAGGCAGGAGCAGGCCACACTACTATCCTGGTGCAGAGAGGATTTACGTGAAGCTAGTTGCTGAGACAGAGCAGGGTAGAGTTGTTGGAGCTCAGATAATGGCTCCACTAGAGGTGGCGCCTAGAATAAACCTTGTGGCTACAGCTATCCAGGCTGGGCTCACAGTCAGCGAGCTAGCAGCCATGGACTCATGCTACGCGCCACCAGTCTCAGAGTATGTTGAGCCAGTAGCTAGAGCAGCTCAGGAGCTCCAGAGGAGGCTAAAGAAATAAGGGCTAGCATCAGGTGGGGTGAGCCTTGGCGGAGAAGATCAAGGTAAAGGAGTATGAGGTCGTGAAGGGGCTGCTGTACTCAAAGGACCACGTGTGGGCCAAGAAGGAAGACAGCAAGATCAGGATAGGGGTCACAGACTACGCTCAGAAGCAGCTTAAGGAGGTCATAAGCGTAGAGCTCCCAGAGGAGGGTGAGGAGGTTGAGAAGGGGGACTCCATAGCTACACTAGAGTCCATCAAGACCGTAGCAGACGTGTTCACTCCAGTGACCGGCAAGGTAGTTGAGGTCAACACCAAGCTGGAGGAGGAGCCTACTCTCATAAATGAGGACCCATACGGTGAGGGGTGGATAGCAGTCATAGAGGCGTCTGACCCATCTGAGCTAGAGGAGCTCATGACAGCAGAGGAGTACTCGAAGGAGATCAGCAAGTAGCTAGCAGCCGCTTTACCTGCTGGGCTATCTCATCCTCATCTCTTTTTGCAAGGCTTAAGCTCGGGTAGTTGTATATCGGGCCAAGTGGGCTCTCATTGTAGAACGGCCTGTTGCAACCTGGGCAGCCAGATGTGAGAAAGGGCCTTAGAGAGTGGGCCTCGCTTTCAGCTAGGCTTGCCCACCTCCCCAGCCCAGTTAGAGACCCTGCGCTGCTGAATTTGAAGTCACGTGCTCTTGCGCCATGCTCTTGGATCAGATATAGTGCCAGCTGAAGCCCCCTGTACCTCTCTATGCTAGGCCTCTCAGCGGCACACATCCTAGTACCTGGAAGAGGCGTGAGCGCAAAGAGCCCCACCCTACAGCCCATCGACACAAGCACTGTAGCAGTGCTTGTA
>QMWA01000141.1 GCA_003661385.1 Thermoproteota archaeon
CCCTCCTGCCACGCTCTAGCGTGGGCTTCAGCTAGCCTAAGAGCTCCTCTAGCCTCCTTTGGTAGGGTTGCCCACCTGCTGCCTGCTAGCTTCATGTGAAATGGGCTAGCAGCTTACTATAGAGCTCTATCCTGCTTGCTGCTTCTCTTGCATACTGATAACGCTGCTTGCCGTGTGCTCTATCTTGCTCACGAGCCAGGTTTTTAAGGAGCACGGGCTTGGCATATGGGTTGGCTAGGAGGAAGACTGCTAGTGATGTGCTGAACATGCTTAGGTGGAGTGGGAGAGATTGGAGGAGGTATACCGTTGTCTTAGCTGATAGGAGCTCGCCCTCTGGTGAATCCATGCTCCCACTCAGTGAGGTAGAGGGTGTTGACAAAAGCTACTTGTACACCAGAGGCGGAGCTATCCCGATGCACAGGGTTCTCAGGATACTTGACAGCAGAGGGCGTGTGATATGGGATAAGGAGAGCCCCTGGGTTAAGCCTCAGGAGATCATAGGCTAGAGGCCAAGCAGCTTCCTTGCATTGAGCTCCAGAATCATCTCCTTCTCAGCTGGGGTTAGAGAGGGTGCCTCTCTAACTGCTAGAACCTCCCTAGCTATGTTGCTCCCCACCAGAACAGGGTAGTCTGAGCCGAATAGCACCCTGTCGAAGCCGACTGTGTTCCTGATCTCACTGACCACCTTCCTCTTGAGTATGAAGCCTGTGACAGCAGCTATGTCAGCGTAGACGAAGTCAAACTTCCTCATCACATCTAGCGCTTCATAGAACCATATCCCTGGAGCTATGGCGCTGTAGCTTCCCATGTGAGTTAGCACAACTGTAGGCGTATACTCCTCGAGAACCTCCATCAGGTGCCTCGGGTTAGCATCCTCAGCTAAGTCTGGGATCTCAAATGGTCCTGGATCACACCCAGTATGGTAGACGAGCATCCTCCTGTTCTTCTCACAGTACTCCAGCACGAGCTTGAAGGCCTTGTCCCTAGCTGGGTTAAAGAACTGCAGAGTTGGCAGAACCTTTATCCCCTTCAGGTTGAGCTCATCTATCTCCCTGAGCTTCTCCCTAACATACCTGCTGCCCATCCCAACGTTAACCGAGCCGAACGCTACCAGCCTGCCTCCACTCAGCTCAGCTAGCTCAGCAACCTCCCTGTTACTCACCTTAGCTTCAGGATAGCTCTCTCTAAGCATCTCAAAGAACCTCCTCACAGCATCCTCTACGCTACCTCCCGTTGGAAAGATCCTCCAGAGCTCAGGCCTATAAGCAAGCCAGCTAGATGAGTAAAACCTCTTTCTAAGCTTCTCCCTCACAGACCTCCTTTTAAGAGGGTCGGTGCTCAAATCAAGCCCAAGAAGGACACCGTACTCGACCCCAGCTCTATCCATCTCAGCCAAGATGGAACTAACCCTGATTACAGGATGAATGTGAAAGTCGACTACACCCATGCTCCCATGCCTAGCTACAGCTCGAGATAAAAGCGTTGCTGACGGCTACACCAGGCTACTTCATGTCTCGCCTAAAGGAGCATCTAGCGCTCCGGTAAAGCTGGCAATCAGTGCTGCCATAAGCTGCATGCTGCATTCCAGAGGCTGTCTATCACCAGCCAGCTCATTGAAGCGTGTAAGCTGAGCCCAGGCATCAGGCAGGGCGCCAAGGCGTGCAGCTCTCTGAAGCTCAAGCCGGGATAGCTGCCGTCAGAAGCCTTGCTTACGAAGCTTCAGTGGCTTCAGGAGCGCCTGAGGGGCTGTCTAGTGGCTTATGGCAGCGCTACTTGACTCAGGTGCTTGGGTCTAAGCTCGGCTGAACCATTTTAAAGCAGGCTTTCCATACACCAACCTAGGTGCCTTAGTTGAGTGAGGCCTTGTGGAGGAGGATGGGCTACAGCAGAAAGGTTATAGAGCACTTCACGAACCCTAGAAACGTCGGCGTAATTGAGGACGCTGATGTCACAGCTAAAGTAGGTAGCGTGGTCTGTGGAGACCTGATAAAGCTCTATCTCAAGGTAGATGATGAAACTGAGGTCATCAAGGACATAAAGTTCGAGTCGTATGGCTGCGCCTCCAACATAGCTACCACCTCTATCCTAACAGAGATGGTTAAGGGGAAGACAATAGGAGAGGCCAAGAGGGTGTCCTTCAAGGACATAATAAGGGAGCTAGGTGGCCTGCCTAAGGTCAAGTACCACTGTGCAGTCCTCTCTAAGGCAGGCCTCGATGCAGCTGTCCTGAAGTATGAGGTCAAGAAGGGCAGGAGGAAGCTAGATGAGCGTGCAGCAAAGCTCCTCCTCAAGGGGGTGCTTGACCCAGCTTCTGGCCTCAGCGTAGTGGAGGCAGGCGGTATAGAGGAGCTCAGAGTAGAGGGCAGGAGAGTATACGTGAAGCTCAGGTATAAGAGTGGGAGCAGGGAAGCTGAATACGTCAAGGAGAGCATAGAGGAAGCCTTCAGTGACCTAGGTGTAGAGGTGGATGTAGAGGCGAGCTGAGTGCAGGGCTTAGAGCTCACATCAGCCTCAAGTAAGGCCATGAGGGTGTGGAGTGATGGCCGAGTGGAGGAGATAACCGAGAGGTACCCTCTTGAAAAGGCGTACAAGCTCACTGCCTCAGGCAGGCTTGTTGCACTGGTCTCGCTGCTCCCTACGCTCCTAAGGGAGTTTGCATGCGGCTTCCTCGTAACAGAGGGCCTATCCACCCCAGGCTCCATCCGAAGCGTGAGCTTAGACGGCCTCGAGCTGAAGGTTGAGGTAGAGGATCCAGCTGCTCTAGACTCTAAGCTCAGCTTCTACAGGGCAGTGAGCAGGCTCATAAGGGCCCCATGCTCCTCCCTGTCCCCGGAGACTCTGCTTCTCCCGCTGGAGGCGAAGGTCAGGGAGGTCAAGCTCAGCTTCAAAGTCACCCCATCTGACGTGTGGAGTGCCATAAGCTGGCTCAGGAAGTCCAAGCTATACAGGGAGCTCGGAATGGTTCACGTCTGCGCCATAGCTAAGCCTGGAGCTGAAGCCCCAATGGTCATAGCTGAGGACGTGGGCAGGCATAGCGCTGTAGACAAGGCAGTAGGCTACCTGGTACTCAACAGGATAGCTGACAGAGAGCTAATGCTCTGCGTGAGCGGCAGGCTAACAGGAGACCTGGTGGCTAAGGCTGCTAGAGCAGGGATCCCCATAGTAGCATCGATATCAGGGCCAACCAGCACTGGAGTAGAGATCGCCAGGAAAGCTGGGGTAACCCTCATAGGCTTCGCCAGAGGAGCTAGGAGGCTTACCGTGTACACGGGAGAAGAGAGGATAGCTATCTGACTTCACCTAGCACCTCTGTGATGGCATCAGCCAGCATATCCACTTCCTCAATGGTGTTATACAGGTAGAAGCTTGCCCTCACAGTTCCCTTCAAGCCAAGCTGCTCGTGGAGAGGCTGAGCACAGTGGTAACCGCTTCTGACAGCTATCCCGTACTCGTCTAGGATCAAAGCTACCTCATGGGGGCTCAGCCCACTCAGGTTGAACGGTATTATACCAGTCCTAGCCTCAAGGCTCCTAGGCCCATATACCTCAACTCCATCTAGCTCACCTAGCCTCTTCAGCCCATGCTCCAGCAGCTTCTTCTCATGGCTCTCAACTTCACTCATCCCTATCCTCTTGAGGTACCTCACAGCTTCAGCTAGCCCAACTGCACCAGCCAAGTTTGGTGTGCCAGGCTCAAGCCTCCATGGTAGCTCACTCCACTCCACCTCGACTCCAGCCTGGGGGCTAAAGCTCACGCTCCTGATGGTTCCTCCACCAGCTTCGTGTGGAGCTAGGCTCTCAGCTACATCCAGCTTAGCGTAGAGCACGCCAATCCCGGTTGGACCAAGCATCTTGTGTCCGCTGAAGGCCAGGAAGTCGCACTCAAGCTCCTTGACATCAACTGGGATGTGAGGCACTGACTGGGCTCCGTCAACAACCATGATGGCATCATGCTTGTGTGCTAGCCTAGCTATCCTCCTCACATCGTTCACGACACCAAGCACATTAGACACATGCACAACAGCAACGAGCCTAGTTCTCTCACTGAGCAGCTTCTCAAGCCCACTGTAGTCCAGCATGCCTTCTCCAGATACCTTCACGAACCTGGGCTTAGCTCCAGTGACCTTGCAGACCTGAAGCCATGGCAGTATGTTGCTGTGGTGGTCCATGAGCGTCAGTATCAGCTCATCGCCTGGATTGAGGTTTTGAAGCCCCCAGGCATAGGCTATGAGCCCAAGAGACTCTGTGGTATTCCTCGTGAAGACGACCTCCCTGTAGTCCCTGGCTCCAATGAACTTGGCGACCTCGTCATGCGCACTCTCATATAGCTCGGTAGCCTCGTTAGCTAGCGTGTGAGCCCCTCTGTGCACGTTAGCGTTGTGCATCGTGTAGAACTCCATGATCGCATCTAAGACCTGCTTAGGCTTCTGGCTTGTAGCCGCGTTATCCAAGTACACCAGAGGCCTGCCATGAACTCTCCTAGCTAAAGTCGGGAAGTCCTTCCTGACCTCATATGGGTCTAGCATGCAATTCACCTCGGCTTCCAGGCGCTCATCTCCCTAAGCCTCTTGATGACCCCAGGGAGGACTTCAAGCACGTACTCTATCTCCTCCATCGTGTTGAACCTGCTGACTGAGAAGGATATTGAGCCATGCATCTCAGCGTGGCTCTTCCCAATGGCCTTGAGCACGTGGCTTGGCTCCAGGAGCCTGGAGGCGCAAGCCGACCCAGAGGACACATACACTCCATGCTGGCTGAGCATCATCATGATGGCCTCTCCCTCAGCATACAGGAACGAGACGTTCAGGTTAGAGGGGCTCCTAAGCTCCCTAGGCCCATTCAGCACA
>QMWA01000142.1 GCA_003661385.1 Thermoproteota archaeon
ACATAATAGACTACCACAAAACAGACAAGGGCAGAAAAACACTCCACACCGTATTCGGCCTCGGCAAGGCAATAATATGCGCAAACTACCTCACAGCAACAGCCTTCAAAGAGCTCTCAAACATAAAGGAAGCCAGCAAGCTCCCCCACACCCTAGAAGCCTACTCAACAATGCTACAGGAGATATGCGAGAGACAATACCAGGAGCAAACCCTCCTCTACAGAATCAAAACCATGAGAGACTACAGAGAGCTCAAAGAAGGGCTCGCAGCAAAAGTCCTCTCATCAGCCCTAAAAGCCACAGCCCAAATATGCTCAGCACCACCCAGCCACGTAGAGGCAGCTGAAGCCTACGGCAAAAACATGGGGATAGCACTCCAGCTAGCAGCAGACTACAGAAGAGCCCTAATAGAGCCAGTAGAGAGAGTCGAAAACCTGGAGGGAAACGCCCTAGTCGTCCTCCTAAGAGAGGAAGTCGGAGACATCCACATAAGAAGCCCACAGCACCTCACCAAGCTCATAGAAGAACACAAGCTCGTCGAAAAGCTCTACAAGATAGCAGAACACCACCTACAGGAGGCAAGAAAGGCAGCAAAAAAGCTGGGGGAAAACAAGTACACCCAGCTCCTAGCCCAGCTAGCCAGCCTCAAACCACAGCACATATCAGAACTCTACAGGAAAATACCCGACCTAAAGCTAAGCCCCTAAGCCACCAAAGCCACACAGCAAGCGGACAAAAGCCACCCACACAGCAAAGGCATCCACAGCACAGCTGAAGCCAGCCAAGCCGCCAAAGCAATCTTGAAAACTTTTTAACCATAAAGGCGGTAGGCAAGGGGAACTCCATGAAGAAGGTTACAGTCGAAGAGCTCCTTGAAAAAGCCAAAAAGCCAGCCAAGCTCGCCATACCATACCACAAGTTCTACGAAGGCAAAATGCAAGTCATGCCCAAGTGCGCAATAAGAACCTTCTACGACTTCGCCATATGGTACACCCCCGGCGTAGCCGCCCCCTGCAGAGAAATCAACAAAGACCCCGAAAAGTCATTCGAGTACACCAACCGATGGAACTACGTCGCCGTAGTAAGCGACGGAACAAGAGTACTCGGACTAGGCGACATAGGACCTGAAGCAGCAATGCCAGTAATGGAGGGAAAAGCCCTACTCTTCAAATACCTCGGCGGAGTAGACGCATTTCCACTCTGCATAAAGACAAAAGACCCAGATGAAATAATCACATTCCTCAAGTGGATAGAACCATCATTCGGCGGAATAAACCTCGAAGACATCGAAAAACCAAAATGCTTCTATGTGCTCGAGAAAGCAAGAGAAGAGCTCGAAATACCAGTTTGGCACGATGATCAACAAGGAACTGCGACTGTTGTTTTAGCAGGGCTCATTAACGCCCTTAAGATCGTTGGAAAGAAGATGGATGAAGTCAAGATAGCTATTGTAGGTGTTGGGTCAGCGAACACCAGAACAGCTATTGTTCTTGAGAAGGCTGGGGCTAAGCTGAAGAACATGGTTATGGTGGATAGCAGGGGTATTTTGCACCCTGGTAGGAAGGATCTTGAGGCTAAGAAGGACAAGGAGCCGTATAAGTGGAAGTTCTGTCTTGAGACGAATGCTGAGGGGAAGACTGGTGGGATTCCGGAGGCTATGGAGGGTGCTGATGTGCTGATAGCTATGTCTAAGCCTGGGCCAGGGGTTATTAAGAAGGAGTGGGTTGCTAAGATGGCTGATGACGCTATAGTGTTTGCTTGTGCTAATCCGATTCCTGAGATCTGGCCTTGGGAGGCTAAGGAGGCTGGTGCTAGGATAGTGGCGACGGGGAGGAGTGACTTCCCGAACCAGATCAACAACTCGCTTGGGTTCCCTGGGATATTCAGGGGTGTGCTTGATGTGAAGGCTAGGACTATAACTGATGAGATGTGTGTTGCAGCAGCTAAGGAGCTAGCTAAGTTCGCTGAGGAGAGAGGTGTACACGAAGAGGACATTGTGCCTAGGATGGATGAGTGGGAGGTTTACCCGAGGGAGGCTGTGGCATGTGCGCTTGAGTCCATTAGGCAGGGGGTGGCTAGGGTAAAGCCTAGCAGGGAGGAGCTCTGGGAGAGGGCTGTTTCGATAATCAAGGCAGCGAGGGAGGCTACACACCTGCTGATGAAGCAGGGGCTCATAAGGCCTCCTCCACCAGAGGAGGAGATCCTCACAACCCACTCCCCTTAGCCCAGAGCCCTCCCCGCTTTTTTATGTGGTGGCTTTGATGCTAGGTGAAGAGGAGAGCTTAACTGCTGAGTTCTTATCTCATGAGAGAGTAGAGGGGTTCTTTAACTGCTGATGGTGGTGCTTGAGTGACTTTGGATGGAGCTTGCTTTCATTAAGGTAATTATAGGTGGTTGTGGGTCTCTTGTTGGGTGATTTGGTATTTGTGGGCTGCTTGGCTTGGATTTGTTGTGTTGTGGCTGGTGGTTTTAGGGTTGTCTAAATTGGGTTCAGGTGGGTTTCTGGGTGGATTTGGGGGGTTGTTGTGTGCCCCTGGTTTTTTAGTTAAATATTTTGAGGGGTTCATAGCTCTAGGGTGGAGGCTGGCTTCTAGTTTAGCTTTAAGATGGCTGCTTTAGCTCCATGTGGGGCCTGCTGTGCGCTAGAAAATCTTTTATTGCGGGGTTGCAGCAGCCTTTTGGCGAGAGGCATGCTAGAGCGGTACGATGTGGTGGATACTGATGTGCTAGTGATTGGGGCTGGTGGAGCGGGGCTGAGGGCTGCGATCGAGGCTTCGAAGTATAATGTCGATGTCACGGTTGTGTGCAAGGAGATGCTTGGGAAGGCTCACACTGTGATGGCTGAGGGGGGCTATAACGCTGCGCTGGGGAATGTTGACCCTAGGGATGACTGGAAGGCGCATTTCATGGACACAGTGGAGGGAGGGGCTTGGCTGAATGACCAGGACTTGGTTGAGGTTTTTGTGAAGGAGTCGCCTGATAGGATCTTTGACCTGGAGGAGTATGGTGCAGCCTTCGACAGGACTCCAGATGGGAAGCTGGCTCAGAGGATGTTTGGGAAGCAGAGGTACCCTAGGACATGCCATGTCTCAGACTACACGGGGCATGAGCTTGTTGCAGCGCTTGTGGATGAGGTTAGGAGGCGTGACATACCGGTGATGGAGGAGGTCTTCATAAGCAAGCTCTTCAAGAGCAATGGGAGGGTAGCTGGCGCCCTGGGTATAGACATTAAGAGCGGGGAGTTCCTGCTGTTCAAGTGCAAGGCGATAGTCTTAGCGGGAGGTGGAGCAGGGAGGATATACAAGATAACTACGAACCCGGCTTCAGCCACTGGAGACGGGAAGATCCTTGCCTTGGAGGCTGGAGCTGAGCTGAAGGACATGGAGATGTTCCAGTTCCACCCTACTGCGATGGTCTGGCCTCCATCGTGCCGTGGGATCCTTGTGACTGAGGCTGTGAGGGGGGAGGGAGGGGTGCTGCTGAACACGAAGGGAGAGAGGTTCATGAAGAGGTATCATAAGCTGCTTGAGCTTGGGCCTAGGGACGTGGTGGCTAGGTCTATCATGAGGGAAGTCTTGGAGGGGAGGGGCACTGAGCATGGCGGTGTCTACTTGAGTGTAACCCACCTTCCACCTGAGAGGATTAGGGAGAAGCTGAAGACGATGTACAGGCAGTTCCTGCTTGCTGGGGTGGACATAACGAAGCAGCCGATGGAGGTTGCTCCAGCAGCCCACTACTACATGGGTGGGGTGAAGCAGACAGTGTGGGGTGAGACCAGCGTGAAGGGGCTTTACGTGGCTGGGGAGGAGGCAGCTGGGCTGCATGGTGCGAACAGGCTTGGAGGGAACTCGATAGCTGACACCCAGGTTTATGGGAAGAGAGCTGGGGAGGCGGCAGCCAGGTACGCTAGGCAAGCTGAGAAGCAGCTGGTAGACCAGAGGGCGGTTGAGGAAGAGCAGAGGAGAGCGCTCAGCTTCCTCAAGAGCAGCGAGACGAGGCCGGCTAAGGTCAAGGAGGCCATAAACGAGACGATGTGGGAGAACGCTGGGATATTCAGGACGGAGGAGGGGCTGAAGAGGGCTCTAGCAGACTTGGAGGCCATAAAGAGCAAGATGATACCTGAGATGGGGGTGTCAGACCAGGGCAGCAGGAGGTACAATAAGGAGTGGATTGAGGCCTTGGAGGCAGCTAACATGGTTAGGGTAGCTGAGATCCTTGTTAGGGCTGCTTTGATCAGGACTGAGAGCCGTGGAGCACACTACAGGCTGGACTACCCGAGCACAGACAACAGGAGCTGGCTGAAGCACATAGTGTGGTACCTGGATGGAGGAGAGCTCAAGTACAGGTTTGAGCCGGTTAAGATAACTCTGGCCATGCCCCCTGGGGTGAGCTAGGTGGCTGAGAAGAAGGTTAAGGTCAAGGTGTTCAGGTTCAACCCTCTAGTCGACAGCGAGCCCAAGTACGTCACGTATGAGGTGCCTTACACAGAGGGCATGAGGGTACTAGACCTGCTCAACTACATACACGACAACCTGGATGGCAGCCTTGCCTACAGGTGGGAGTGCAGAGCAGGGCAGTGTGGAAGCTGTGCTGTGATGATAAACAAGAAGGCTGGCTTGGCTTGCCAGACCCTGGTTGAAGCTGACTCAGGTGAGGTGCTGATAGAGCCTCTCTACCTGTTTCCGGTGGTAAAGGACCTGGTAGTGGACTTGGAGAGTGGTTACAAGAAGCTTCTGAAGGTGAGGCCATACATCCACAGGGATAGGCCGCCGCAGCGCCCTGAGAGGGTTTACCAGTATGAGATAGAGGATGTCAAGGCTATGAGGGAGTGCATAGAGTGCTGGTC
>QMWA01000143.1 GCA_003661385.1 Thermoproteota archaeon
CCTTGCGTGAGCTGGTGAGGTGTGTACGGCCTCAGCTCTCCGCTGGCCTCAAGCAGCGCGTGCAGGGAGCTCTCTAGGCTTATGCTCCTGTGTGCAGCTTGTGAGCTGCTTACCCCTATGTGGTGAAGGTGAGGGCTGCTGTCACGAGCTATGTAGAGTGGGTGTCGTAGGGCAGGTGTGTCTGGGTGGCGCCCTTCTTTCTCGCTATGCGCGCTGTAGGCTTATATGTAGATGCGTGTGAGCCCTTGAGCAAGCTCCTGCTCTATCTGCTGCTTCTGGGTGCTTGGTGTAGGCACCTTAAGGGGTGGCTCGTGTGCTGTTATGCTTAAAAGAATGGGGCTAGGTGGGTGGGTATGGTTCGTGTAGAGGACTTGAGTGAGGGTAATGTTGACGACCTGATTTCCATCTGCTCTTCTAAGCTGCTTGAGGACCCTGTCCACAGTGTTGGGGTCTCTTTGAAGAGGGCTTGGCTTCTCAGGATGCTTAGGGAGTATGGGCCGTGTGCTAAGCTGGCTTACTACAGGGGTAGGCCTGCTGCTCAGGTCCTGTACTACCCTGAGGAGGCTGACCCGACTGTGGCTGCTGGGCGGAAGGGGGTTTTGGTCGTCAACTGCGTTTACAACCCTGTTGCTGAGGCTCAGAGGCTTGGGATAGCTTCTATGCTGCTTAAGATGGTTGTTGAGGAGGCTAGGAGGGGGATTTCTTGCCTTCGTGGTGAGCCGTGCAGGTTCATCTTGGCGAAGGCCTTCACCACAGGCTTGTTCCTCTCTTTGCCTGAGTTCTATAGGAGGTGTGGGTTTAAGCCTGTGCCTGGGAGCGGTGGGAGGCTTTTCTACCTGCCTGTTGCAGGGGAGTATGAGCCTCTGCCGCCAGCTGGAGGGTATAGGCCTCTGCCAGAGGACAGGGGGAGAGCTCTGGTCTTCTACAGCCCAGTATGCCAGTTCTCGTACTCCTTTGCTGTGGAGGCAGCTAGGGTGGTTAGGGAGGTGGCTCCAGAGCTGGAGGTCGAGCTCTTGAACATGTGGGAGAGCCCTCAGGAGTTCTTGAAGCGAGGGGGCTGTGGGCTGGTGGTGAACGCTAAGCCGGTGCGCAGCTTCGTCATGGACAAGGAGTTTAGGGAGGAGGTTAAGCGGGCTGCACGCGGGCGCTGACGTGGCTGGGACCTGCGCTGCTGCAGGCTGCGCCAGCTACCTGCTGCAGTGTAGCTTGATTGCCTTCTCGAGGTGGTGTGCTAGCTCCCTGACTTGAGGCATGGTTGTGGCGCCCATTAAGCCTACTCTCACAGCTTGCTCTCTTAGCTCTCCCATTCCAGGTGCTATCAGGTACCCTGCTTTCCTGACTTCCTCTATGACCTCCTTGGCTCTAGGGGCTTTGAGGTGTATTGCTGCTACTGTAGCTGACCTGTATTCTGGTGGTGGGATTGGGCTGGCCTCAGCTCTAGCTGCAGCCTCGTAGACCTCCTTAGCCTTCTCCAGGTGGGCTCTCCACCTTGCTTCCAGCCCGTCCTCTAGGAGCATCTTCAAGGCTTCTCTGAGGGCGTATAGGAGTGTTACTGGCGGGGTGAATGGCGTCTCTCTTCTCCTAGAGTACTCTGCTGAGAGCTTTAGGTCTAGGGATGGTGGTGTGGTGCTCTCCCTCCTCTGGAGCTTCTCCAGCGCCCTCTCCCCTAGGTATACGAATGACACGCCGGGTGGAGCTGCGATGCACTTGTGTGAAGCTGAGGCTACAGCGTCCAGCATCCAGCTATCTGCCTCTAAGGGCTCTCCCCCAAGCCCTGACACCGAGTCAACTAGGACTAGGGCTCCAGCCTCCCTTGCCCTGGCAGCTATCTGCCTGAGGTTCCTGGCTGCGTAGCCTGTGCTGGTCTCGTTGTGGACTGCCAGGACAGCAGAAGGCTTAAGCTCATCTAGCACCTCAGCTACCTCACCTGCATCAATGGGTTGGCCTTCTGGCTTCCTGAGCACATGCACCTTTGCTCCCCTCCTCCTAGCTGAGCTCGCCAGCCTGTCTCCGAAGACTCCGTTTGATACCGCTAGCACCTCCTCACCTGGCTCTATTAGGCTCCAGACCATCGAGTCTACTGCTGTTGTGCCGCTGCCGGAGACTAAGGCCACTAAGCCTCTCCCGATGTAGACTTGCTTAAGCATCTCTGTGACCTCCCTGTAGAGCTCTCTGAAGCTCTCTGACCTGTGTGAGGCCACTGGAGCTGCCTGAGCCTTGAGGACCCTTGGGTGGACTTCAACTGGCCCTGGCGTCATCAGAGTCAGCTTAGCCAAGTTCATCACCTAGCTCGCGTGCTATCGCCTCAGCTAGCTCAGCTGCTATCCTCCTCCTTGCCTCAGATGTCTCAGCGCCTATGTGTGGCGTGGCTATCACCTTGGGGTGGGCTATGAGCTCCTTCTCCCAGCTCTCCTTGGGAGGCTCGTGCTCGAGGACGTCTACTGCTGCAGCAGCTAGCTTGCCTGAGTTCAGGGCTGATAGGAGGGCTCTGCCGTCTACTACAGCTCCTCTGCTGGTGTTGACGAGGACTGCGCCATCTCTCATGGCCTCAAGCTCCCTCCAGCTTATCATCCTGTAGGTTTCCCTGGTGAGTGGGACATGTAGGGTGATGGCGTGGCTCTCTGATAGGAGGTAGCTGAGGCTTGAGGGCTCTGCTCCAGCCTCCCTAGCTTCACCCGCTATGTCTCTCTTGTCGTATGCTAGGACATGCATCCCTAGGGCTTTAGCTAGCTTAGCTACCCTGGAGCCTATTCTCCCAAACCCTATGACCCCCAGGGTTTTCCCAGCTAGCTCTCTGCCAGGGTACCTGCCTTTAGGCCACTCACCGAGCTTGACTAGCCTGTCGTATAGGGGTATCATCCTGAACGCTGCTACCAGGAGGCCTATTGTGAGCTCTGCTACAGACTGGGATGCTCCAGCTGAGTAGACGACTTTGACTCCAAGCCTCCTAGCAGCCTCGAGGTCTATGTTGTCTAAGCCTGCTCCAGCTCTAGCCACAACCTTGAGGCTGGTAGCTGCCTTAAGGAGCTCAGAGTCAACTCTGGTCCTGCTCCTGACGACGAGCACATCAAACCTGTGGGCTTCCCTTAGGAGCTCTTCCCTGCTCACCTTAGGCCTGTACTCGACCTCAAACCCCCTCTCAGATAGCAGCCTCAGGAGGAGGCTGTCAACAGGGTCAGCTACGAGAACTGAAGGCACCCCAAACACGACACCCCATACCTGACCCCAGCCCCCAGCACGCCCACGGTTTTTAAAGCTACCTGAGCGCGTGAGAGGGCCTCAGGTAAGCTTAGAGAGCTCTCAGGCATGCTGCCGGGGGAGCTGTGGAGAGAGCAGGGTGGGAGAGCTTGGGTGGAGTGAGGCTGCAGCTTCTTCTATGGGCCTGGTGTGGTGTTGCTGGTTGGTGCAGCTGGGCTCTGAAGCCTGCTGGAGGCGCTTTGGCTAGCTGCTGAGCTGCCTTCGCCGCCTGGCTTCTGCCTGCTGGGTGCGTTAGGGGCTGTGTGCTTGAGCTTCCTGAGGGTGAGAGCTGTGTAGGCTATGGCTGTTGCAGCAGCGTGTGCGAGCGACAGGATTACTGCAGTGTGTAGCTTGCCTGCTGCATGTGATGCTATCGTGTACCACACGTAGATGTTTCTTCTGCCATCTACTGTGGTTATAGCCCTCCCTATGGTGCCCCAGTGCTTTATCGGCCTGCCTACAGCTATCCAGCCTAGGTTGTAGACGTGCCTCACGTAGGCGTCTGTGATGAGCCAGGCTAAGCCCAGGTGCAGGTAGCTTCCTGTAGTCTTGAAGACCAGCCAGGTGATTGCAGCATACCACGCCTGCTCGTATAGGAAGTCTAGTGAGTGCTCTAGCTTCCCTATCCTAGTAGGCTTCCCGAGGAGCCTAGCTATCTTCCCATCTACGCCATCTAGGATGCACACCAGGAGCATCAGGGGGAGAGCGTAGCTTAGCCTGCCTGCTGCTATCAGGTAGGCTACTATGAAGGCTAAGGCGTTCACTATCATGGTTATGTGGTCTGCTGAGAGCACGCTGAGGTTCCCCAGCAAGTAGACTAGTAGATCCTCTAGGGGCTTGTTCACGTATGATGTTAGGTGGCTGCCTTTCTGGGTGGCCTTCACGTCACTCCAAGTAAACTTCCTGCGCCCTCTCTTAGACACGCACCTCCCCTAGAGGGGGCTCCCTTCCCCTTTTAAACCTCACCATGCCACTTGGACCACAGAGGGCACCTTAGAGCAGCTGGGAGAAGCTGCGTCAAGCCTCCACTAAAGCCACAGCTCAGCGAACCGCGTCTATGCCACTCCTCCAAGCACCTGAAGCCGATGCAGCTAGCAGGCCTCCACACCTAAAGCCTGCTACCTAGCAGCTGCTGGAAGCCACCTGGAAGCTTCCACAGCAGAGCAGGCAGCCTGCTGGAGCAAGCTCCCATGATCTGATGCGAGTGCTGGCGCTGCTAGCAGAACATATATTAAGCTGCTAGCTGAGGGATGTGGGAGCTAGGTTGGGTGTCAGGATCGTTATAAGGGGAAGCAGGGTTCAGGAGGTTGGCTACAGGCTTTTCCTGCTCAAGGAAGCTGAGAGGCTTGGAGTAAGGAGGTTTCAGGCAGAGAACATAGAAGACTACGTTGAGGTGCTGGCAGATGGCCCAAGGGAAGCGCTAGAGAAGTTCATAGACTACGTTAAGGCGAGGAGGCCGCTACATGCTCAAGTTGAGAGCATTGAGGTAGAGGAGTTCAAGGACAGCATAATGGAGATCGAGGCATACTACAGGCTCCTCCAGACAGAGCAGCTATACAAGATAGCTGAAATAGGGGTGGGA
>QMWA01000144.1 GCA_003661385.1 Thermoproteota archaeon
CTCACTTCCTCCTCCTCACCATGGCGTATGGGATGAGGAGTATCGCCACGCCAACCAGCCCTGAGATGATGTAGCCTACCACGTCGTTGAGCCCTGGGACAGTGTAGTCTGGTAGCAGCCCGCTCCAGTAGGATACGTCAGGTGGCTCTATGCCGAGCTTCTCACAGGCCCTCTCGACTGCCAGGTCTAATGGCTCGTGGTAGCCTACTATCTCAGCCCCTATGACGCCGAACAGGGGGCTTACCACCACTAGTACGAGGACTAGGATCAGCCACCTCCTGCTAGCCAACCTCAACACCCCCGAGGACATCAGGCGCCTTGTCGAGGAGGTACCTGAAGACCAGCATGGTGACCACCCCCTCTACGATGCCTAGTGCGAAGTGCCACATCGTCATGACTGACAGGGTGAGTGAAAGCGGGTAGCCGAACTTCGGAGACAAGCCTATCTCTATGCCGCATGCTGCTGCAGCAAGCGTTATCCCTATCCAGCCCCCCAGCAGGGCTCCTAGCTCCATGCCTCTCCTGCCGCCTACAGCCTTCGAAACCAGCTTGTATATCCAGTAGCCTGCGAAGACATCTACTAGCCCCATGTTCAGCACGTTAGCTCCGAGAGCTGTTATCCCACCGTCGCCGAAGACCAGGCACTGGACTATCAGCACGAGAGCCATAGCGAGGCACCCGCCGTATGGGCCGAGCACGAGAGCAGCTAGAGCGCCTCCAACCAGGTGGGCGCTGGTCCCCCCTGGGATAGGCCAGTTCAGCATCTGGGCTGCGAAAACGCCGGCTGCGACAGCTGACAGCAGAGATACCCTGCCAGTTGGGTCTGAGAGCGCTCCTGGAAGCTTCTCGCTGAAGAACCTCCTAGACGACAGGGCTACAGCTATAGCTGACACAATATAGGTTGAAGCTGCTACCCCAGCTGATAGGACGCCATCAGGTATGTGCAAGACCTCACCCCATCTCACATGATGTCACAATATTGGATTTCGAGCTACCCCACGTGGAGAGGCATATAAGCTTTGCGGTGTAAACGAGCGCAGGAGGCCTCCAAGAGGCCAGAAGCCATGCACCCTGGCTGAATGTTTATAAGCAGGCTCATGTGAGTAGTATGGTGCTTGAGTTGAAGGCAAAAGCCTTAGTAGCCTTCGTCACCCTGGCCCTGCTGCTCGTGCCACCCTCTGGAGCTCAGCCTCCTGCTCCTCCTGGAGCCCCTGAGCCCCCTCCAGGAGGCTTCGGCCTCCCACCTGGAGCAAACATAACCTTCTACACGTACACCACTAGAACATCCTTTGTAGCCTGGCTTACAGACCAGAGCTTCACGTCGAAAAGCGAGTTCACGTTCGGAGACCTCATATTCCTCTTCGTTGTAGTCCCTCAAGGCTGCGGCTGCAGCTGGCTATGGGTATATGAAGCCTACCCTCCTGGCACAAGGCAGCCCCCAGGCCACTGGCTTGTCTGGAACCTCAGGCTGAGCTGCATGCCTGGAGTCTACGTGATAGGGCCCTTCGCACCGGAGCCGAATGAGCCAGATGGAATCCACACATGGCACCTGTGGCTCTGGTGCAACAGCACAGGGTGGCTGTACTATACGCTGACCTTCAACTTCATAGCTCGGATAGGTGAGGTAACAGAGCTGAAGGTGCCCTCATCGATCAAGACAGGCGTAGTCTACAGGGGGTCTTTGACTGTCAGGAACAGGGCTAGCTACACAGCTGACTTCGAGGTGAAGCTCATAAGCCAGCTCGAAGTCACCCCATCACACTGGGAGATATCTCTCCCCCCATCCTCCTCCAGAACACTGGAGTTCAACGTCAAAGCGTACTCCCCTGGCACGTACACTGTTGAAGCCCAGGTCCTGAGGGGAGGTAGGGTGGAGGACAGCAAGAGCATCCAGGTCACAGTAGTAGAGTTCAAGCCTCCAGGGCCATTCGCTGTTGCCTCGGTCTCACCAACCAAGATAATGGAGGGAGAGGAGGCCAGAATATACGTGAACCTCATGAACACTGGAGGTGGAGTAGCATACTACGTTGCAGCCACGGTGGTAGAGGCACCTGGGCTCGAGGTCGTCAGCGGGTACAGCGGGCTGCTCAGCATCCCAGCTGGCAGAAGCAGCACAGCTAGCTTCGTGCTCAAGGGCACTGAGCCAGGCACGCACACAGTCAAGGTCAGGGTCACATACAAGGATGAAGTAGGCAAAGCCTACACAGACGAAGTCACGTTCACGCTCACAGTAGAGCCTGCTCCAACTGAAGCCGCCCCAACACCAGCTCCAACACCCACGCCTACACCAACACCGACCCCGACCCCAACACAGCCCACTCCAACAGCTCCGCAGCCTACCCCGTATGTGGCAGGTAGGATAGCTGAGGTTACTGTCGGGGAGTATAGGGTTGGTGAAGTCGGCTCCCTGCTGGTTGAGTTCGAGAACACAGGCACCTCAACAGCCACGTTTGAGGTCGAGGTGAGCGCCCCGGGGTGTGTGGTGGAGCCTGAGAGGCTTACTGCAGTGGTTGCTGCAGGAGGTAGAGGCATACTCGAGTTCAGGGTTAAGCCTACTTCCCCAGGGGAGAGGAAGCTTGTTGTGAAGCTGTCTAGCGGGGGTGTGATGCTGGACACGCGCACAGTGGCTTTAGCAGCTCAGCCTGGTAAGCTGCCATTGCAGCTTGTGCTAGCTGCTGTAGCTGCTGCAGCAGCTGTGGTGGTTGCTTTGCTGGCTGTGAAGCTGAGGAAGCCTAGGCCAGCTGCCCCACCGCCGCCTCCACCTCCCCCACCTGGGGGGTGAGAGATGAGGTGTAGGAGTTGCGGTAGGCCTCTGGAGACGCTTACGCTCTGTGTGAGGTGTAGGAGGCCTACATGCGACGACTGTAGGGTGGATGGGCTCTGCCCACACTGCAGGGAGGTCATGGAGTCCTATAGGAGGGACTGGGAGGTTTGGCTTGGCTACGTTGAGGAGAGGATGGCTGAGATAGGTGCTGTCGTCTCATCCCGCCCCAGCTGCGTGGTGTGCCCTGTGCTCAGGGAGCTCAGCCTAAGCCTCCTGAAGACAGCCTGGGAGATAGAGGAGGCTGCTGAGAGGAGGGGCTTTGAGGAAGTCAGGGAAAGGGCTGAGAGGCTCAGGAAGGGCTTGTTTAAGGTAGCTGGGCTCATACTAGCTAGACAGATGGCAGCCTCCAGGGAGTAGGGAACGTTTTTAACCGGGATGCCATGGTGGCAGGGTTGCTGGCATGTCTGAGAAGGGGGCCAAGCTTCTAGTCAGGCAGATAGCAGCTATAGTGATAGCGTTCATAATACTGTGGGTCGTCTCAAGGGTGCTAGTGATAGAGGAGGTTGTGCTGAGGGAGCCTGTGCAGGTTAGGGTCGTTGACCTAGCGAAGCTCCTCATGGCGCTCATCGTAGCTGGGCTGATCAAGGGGCTGGGTGGGCCTCTCTCTGAGATATACCACGAGGCTGCGCCATCTAAGGCTGAGGCCATATCAGGTGTCACAGACAACATACTCAACATAGTGGCCTTGGCCATACTCTACATGTTCCTGAGGGAGCTTGCTGTAGCTGTTCTGCAGCTGTTCCTGCCCGCCCGCACCGCAAACGTAGCATACGACTTGGTCTTCATCATAGCAGGCTTGCTCATTGTCTACAGCATAGTTAAGGCAGCTACAACCCCGTCTCCAAGCTATAAGAAGCCTTACTAGCTGCACTCCTTAAATACCCCCTCCCCAAATCTTTACCAGGTGCCTCTATGGGGAAGGTTAAGGTAGGTGTAGCTGGGGTAGGGAACGCCTGCTCCTCACTGATCCAGGGGCTTCAGCTCTGCAGGGAGCTCGGTGAGAGGGTTGAGGGGGTTGTCAGGTGGAGCTTCGCAGGCTACACGCCCCAGGACATAGAGGTTGTTGCAGCCTTTGACATAGATAGGAGGAAGGTTGGGAGAGACCTCTCTGAAGCCATATTCACTGAGCCGAACAACATGCTCAAGCTCTGTGAGGTCCCTGAGCTAGGGGTCACTGTGGAGAGAGGGCCTGTCCTCGATGGGAAGACCCAGCTGATAGAGGTTGATGAGGAGCAGAAGCCTGTGGAGGTAGGGGAGAGGCTCAAGGAGGAGAGAGTTGACGTGCTGCTGTGCCTCGTGCCAAGCGGGGCAGCTGAGGCAGCGAGGTACTATGCAGGGGAGGCAGCTAAAGTTGGAGCAGCATTCGTCAACGCAACCCCAAACCTGATTGCAAGCGACCCAGAGTGGGGTAGGAGGTTCAGGGAGGCCAAGGCTCCTGTGATAGGAGACGACTTGGAGAGCCAGATGGGCTCAACAGTCCTCCACAAGCTGATACTCGAGCTCATGGTTGGGAGAGGTGTGAGGGTCAAGGAGACCTATGCACTGGATGTCGGGGGAAGCCCAGAGAGCCTCCATGCACTGGACTGGGAGAAGACTGTGATGAAGAGGAAGGTGAAGACGAAGGCTGTGAAGTCTGCTCTCCCATACGAGGTCCCAGTGGTAGCTGGGTCAACAGACTACGTGGACTTCCTAGGAGACTTCAGAGACACCAGGATATGGATAAGAGGAAGCCTGTTCGCTGGAGCTCCGGTGGAGATAGAGCTGAAGATAAGGGCTCCAGACGGAGCTAACGCCGTCATACCGCTGATGGACAGCATAAGAGCAGCTAAGGTGGCTCTGGACAGGGGGGTGGCTGGCCCGCTGGAGAGCATATCAGCATACCACTTCAAGCACCCACCTGTGTTCCTCCCGCCTAAGGAGGCTGAAAGGTGGCTTCAGGAGTTCATAGAGGGGAAGAGAGAGAAGTAGCATGTC
>QMWA01000145.1 GCA_003661385.1 Thermoproteota archaeon
AGCTGATTGCAGTGAAGAAGGGCGGGGAGGGCAGGGTGATGCTAGCAGCTCACATGGATGAGGTAGCTCTGATGGCCAGCTACCTGGAGGAAAGCGGGTTGATCAGGTTCGTAAGCCTGGGCAGAGTCGTCCCAGAGCAGATCCTGGCTCAGAGGGTTGTGGTCCACGCTAAGAGGGAGCTCAAGGGGGTTGTGGGGGTCATTCCAGCCCACCTAGCTGACAAGAGGGAGAAGCTTGAGCTAGGAGACCTCTACATCGACGTGGGGGCAGGCAGCAGGAAGGAGCTTGAGAAGCTTGGGGTCAAGCCTGGCTCCTACATCACATTCGACACGCCACTCGCTTACCAGGAGGAAACCAGGTCACTCATGGGTAAGGCCCTAGACAACAGGGTAGGCTGCATGGTGCTAGCTGAAGCCTTCAAGGAGGCTAGCCCAGGATACAAGCTCTACGCTGTCTTCACAGTCCAGGAGGAGAGAGGGCTGAGAGGAGCTCAGCCAGCAGCATACCACGTGAAGCCAGACCTAGCCATAGCCGTAGACTCCACCATAGCAGCAGATACACCAGAGATCCCAAAGCACAAGGCTGTCACAAGGCTCGGAGGAGGCCCAGCTCTCCGGGTGATGGACAGCAGGCTAATAACCCCAAGGAAGCTCCTCGACTTCATGGTGAAGGTAGCTGAGGAAGCTGGCATAAGATACCAGCTTCAGCTCTCCCCTAGGAGCACAACAGACGCCTCAGCAATAAACCTAGCTAGAGAAGGGGTTCCAGCTGCAGCTGTAGCAACCCCAGTGAGGTACATACATGCTCCAGTAAGCCTAGCTAAAGCAGAGGACATAGAGGAGACAATGAGGTACGTGAGCGCTCTGCTAGAAGCCCTAAACACACACCCCATAGCACGCTCTGGGCGATAGAGCTCCACCCAAGCCTGATGGCTCTACTGCAGCCCGCTCCTGATTCCCCTGAGAGCCTCCTAGATCTAGTCTAGTGGAGGTGTGGACGAGAGCCTCAGGTGGCCTTCTCCAGCCTTCCCGAAGGCTGCTCCAGGCACTGTAAGCACCTTAGCCTCCTCCAGCAGCCTCCTCGAGAGCTCCTTGACACCATGCTGAGGTCTGAGAACGTTAGAATGCTCCTTCAGGCCTCATGAGCGTAGGCCTTGGAGAAGGAGTCAACTACTGTGGTGAGCTCTCTCATACCTGGCAGCGAGGCTATGCTGGTACTCACACGACTATCGAAGACTATCTTCCTATAGACCTCATCTGAGAGGGCAGCTAGCTCATGCCTCCTAGCTACCCTAGCAATCTCAGCAAGCTTCAAGCTAACCCAAGTAACAGCTACAGGTACTTAACAGCATCCCTTACGAGCGGCACACACCACAGCCCAGCTGGACAAGAAGATAAGGGTGAGGTCAACACGGCGTCTCTCACAGCATACACATCTTCAGCTGCCAGCTTCAGCAGTACGTCACCTCCCACACCACATGCCTCAAACTAAATGCTATGTGGCCTTAGTTACTGGGGATAAGCTCTGACATGGGGCCTTAGCTAAGCTGGTGGCTGTCTTGCAAGCTAGCTTCGGCTAGAGCTTGGATAGCTTGAGAGAAAGCTGTGTGCATGCCAGCTGGGAGGCTAGAGCTCTGGGGAGGATGCGAGCTACTTCCTGTCTAAAGTGCTGCATGCATAGCTTACCTAATAGCTCTTGGATGCCTATCTCCACTCCAGCTGCCTGCATCTCTGATGAGAGCTCTGCTATAGCAGTTTACATGCTGGAGGCCACGCGGGTAGGCAGCTAGCTGCTGTGCTTGTGAGCTGACGGGAAGCTTTATAAGCCGCTTTTCTCATGCTAGCTTAGCTCTAAGCTAGTTTGCTCTTGTAAGCTTCCAGCTGCTTGAGCTGAGGGCTGCTTGAGTAACCTGGCTTTGAGCACCTGAGAGGAGAATACAGTATGGGTAGGTTAGTAGATGTTTTCTTCCCAGCCTTTCTAGCTGCATGCACTCTCCTCATGGCTACACTGCCACTCACCTACACTAGAGCTAGCCCAGGCCACTACTTCAAGGAGGACATGAGGCTAACGTACTCAAGTGAATCCTCCATATACTCTAGGATCGCGCTCACTCCAAACCCAGACTTCTCACTTCCCTACTATGACTACGTGCACGTGGTCTGGATGGAGAGGCAGAGTGACGGAACCTATGAGGTATGCTACAGGCGTGGGAGCAGGAGTGGAAACCACTGGATGCAGACACAGTACCTTACTCCACCTGATGGAGTGAGCTCAAGCTACCCTGTGATAGCAGCACGCTACAACAAGCTGTTCGTAGCCTGGCAGGACAAGAGGGAGGGAGACCAGTGGGAGATATACTTCAAGTACAGCTTAGACTACGGTGAGTCGTGGTCAGAGGACATCATGGTCACAATTCCAGAAGGCCTAGAGTGCAGCGACCCTGAGATAGCTGTAGGCTCAAGCTACGTCTACATAGCATACGAGGCTACTGGAGGCGTTATCGGAGGCAACAGGGAAGTCAGAGTCAAGAGAGCAGCCTTAAGCGACTTAGAAACCTGGAGCAGCACGCTCTTCTCGACACCTGACGACGACCTGAACTCCAAGGACCCGACTGTAGCAGCATATGGCAGCTACGTGTACTTCGCTTGGCTAGACTACAAGTGGAACAGCAGGTATGAGATATTCTTCACGAGAAGCTCAGACAATGGTGCGAGCTGGGAAAGCGAGCAGAGGCTCACAGAGTGCCCAGGCACTACATCAGTACCCTACCTAGCAGCAAGCCAGCAGTACGTGCACCTAGTGTGGAACGACAACTGTGGCACCAGCAAGAGAGAAGTCTGGTACAAGAGAAGCACAAACTACGGTGCATCAGGAAGCTGGAGCTCCAGCGTAAGGCTGAGCACAGCAGACGACTACGACTCATGGAACCCCAAGGTTGATGCTGGCTCAGATACAGTAGCCGTAGCATGGTATGACACAAAGCCAGGCAACCGAGAAATCTACTGCATATACAGCTTCAACAATGGGGAAACATGGCAGCAGGAGGCGAGGCTCACATACGAGACCCACAGCTCATACCGGCCTGACGTAGCTGTCAGCTACAACTACATAGCTATAACCTGGCATGACATGAGAGCAGGGAACAGCGAGATATACTTCAAGCGTGGCGCACTGAAGGAGTCTATCGACATGACCTACGTGCTCTTCAGTGGGCTCACATACCTAGTCTGCGGCCACTGGGAGAGGCCCAGTGGAAGCCAAGTGATCCCAGCTGCCACATCAGACACAGCTGGAGCAGGGCTAGTAGGCAGCGCACTAGGAGCATACACAGCTAGAAACATCAGAGTGAGGTTCGACAGCGACATAGTAGACCCCCAGTCCCTAAGCTGGCTTGACACAGCCCACAACCTCATAGTCTTCGGAGGCCCCTTCGTCAACTCAGTTTCAAAGAAGCTTGAAGCCCAGCTCGACGTAGCTCTGACAGTAAACCCAGATGGAACCTGGACCCTAACCACACCGCTAGGAAGCTTCAACTACGACCCAAATAACATCGGGGGAGAAGACCTCATCTACATAGCTCTCCTAAAAGACCACAACAGGTACATACTCTTCATAATGGGCCTAACACCATACGGGACAACAGCAGGAGCACAGCTCATAGAGAGGCTCCTAAACCCCTGGCCAGCAAACAGGCTGCTCCTAATGGGAGCCAGCAGAGCTGTAGTAAGCTGGCAAGCCGCAACACCAAACCAAATAAACCCAGGAGACACCTGGACAGTCCTAGCAGCAGGCTAGCAGCCTCACCCCTTTTTTACCCTGCCTCCCCTAGGGGCAGGATCGCTAAGAGGCATGCAAGCTGGATCCAAGGCTAGCTCCACACTTTCCTCACCCACTCAACTCTATCAAAGTCCTTGTCATTTGAGTACAGCTCAACTACACCATACTTCCTCATAGTCTGCGGTATCAGAGCGTCAACAAAGCTTAGACCATACCTCTTCATGTCATCTAAGGCAGCTAACATATCACTCCAAGTCACCTCAGCCTTCTCCATGGACACATAGGAGTTTATCGCTGTAACCACAGCTTCAACCTCTCTTACCCTGTTATTGTACTCTAGCCAGTCAATAACCTCCTGAATCACCGCCGTGTTGGTTAAAGCCTCCTCTCCACCCTCAATCCTCTTGAGTATGCTCTTAGAGACCTCATAGTCTCTCTTAGGAGACTATATGAACACGTTTGAGTCGATAAACCTCATTCCGAGCCCCTCTGCAGCTTGTTTTCGACCCTCCATGCTCCAGCCTTCCTGAGTTCAGCGTTAACAGGCTCCCTGACATGCACCTCTTCAGCAAGCCCATCAAGAGCCTCTGTGGGGTTCAGCACAGTCTTCGGTGGCAGAAGCACGATACGCCCTCCTTCAACCACGAGCTTAAGCTCATCCCCCTCCTTGATCCCAAGCCTCTCCCTGACCTCAACTGGGATGGTTATCTTCCCCTTCTGAAGAACCCTAACTGTAACACCCAAATATATCACCCATTTAGGTGACCTATCTAAGTATATAAATCCTGGAGCTCAGTTAAGCTATCTCAAACTGGTGTGCTCAGCTTCTCTAAGCCCACTGGCGCTCTCGTAGATAGGTGAGCTCCCGTCCTCAGCAGCTGTGCTTCAGATTTCAATCAGCTTGGCTTCAGCATGCTCTACTATGTCCTGTATGTAGGATGCTCCAGGTGATATGCCAGGGCCTCTCGTGTCGTACACGCTGAGGG
>QMWA01000146.1 GCA_003661385.1 Thermoproteota archaeon
CTGACCTAGCGAAGAGAGCTGCCATCTCAGCCTTCTCCAAGGCCTCCTTTGTCACAGCTGAGGTGGCTAAGGTCGCATAGCCTCTGTTCCTGTAAGCTGGGTGCGTATAGACTCCACCTATCATCCAGACCTCAGGCAGCTGGATGAATGAGCCAGCATACGAGACCAGCCTCCCCTCAAGGAAGACACCGTAGGTTGGGCTCCTCTCCAAGCGTGCCCTAACATCCTCAAGCTCAAGTGGAGGCCTGTCCTCTCTTGTTGAGAGCAGCTGGTAGAGCTGCTCAGCGTCACCTGAGCTAAGCCTCCTGACAAGCCTAGACTCATAGAAGCAGGCTTCTCCCCGCCTCACAGCCATCCAAGTCTCCCTATAAACCCTTGAGCCAGGAAGCCTGCCTAAGACCAGGTCAGCTAAGTGGAGCGGGACGTGCGCAATGAGCTTACCCTGAGGAATGTAGCTGACTAGCTCTGCCACAGCCTCCTTAGAGCCCTCCACACAAACTGAGGGGTAAGCTGTCCCATGGTAAACGAGCACATACCCCTTGACCTCCCCCTCCTCAAGGCAAGCATACATCTCAGTGTTCTCAAAGTCATGCTGCAGGTCATATACCGCGAAGACATTAGCAAGCAAGTCACGCTTAAGCTGCTCAACCACACCCTCCCTCATGTCCCAAGTGACACGCACCACAGGCACCAGACACCACCAGCACCTAGAGCTATAGCAGCCTACAGAGGCTGTAGTGTGACCTCACATCATTTCATTAAGTAAGTTTTTATCTGTAGCTAGCTGACGTGAAATGGTGGTGTGGTGTGGTAGTAGTCTCAGTTGATGAGGAGGGGCGTGTTGTTATACCAAAGAAGTTTAGGGAGGCTGCTAGCTTAGGGAGGCTTGTCGAAATGAAGCTAGATGGAGATAGAATCATTATCAAACGCCTTGATCCACCTCTGTCATCTAGCATAGCAGAGTTCCACATAAGATCCACCGACATACCTAAGATCCGGGGTAGCCTTGAGAGGCTGCTGAGGAAGATGCTGGATGAAGGTCTTAGCTGAAACAGACTTCCTAGTAGCCCTATTAAACAGCCAAGATCCCTTACATACTATGGCAACTTCAGCCTTAGCTAGGTACCAAGTGCTCCTATCTCCATTCTCACTTGTTGAATTAGACCTGCTGGTGTTGTCTGGTAGGATCATGGTCAAAGACCATAGCAGGTTCCTTAAGTGTGTTCAAGAAGACCTAGAGAGATATGGAGTAGAGCTGGCGTCAGCTAGCGTAAGTATACATGTACTTGCCTCAGAGCTCAGGGAGAAACACGGGTTAAAGTACTTCGATAGCTTGCATTATGCTACAGCAGTAAACCTAGGGCTGCCAATTCTCAGCTCAGATAAAGCTTATGGGAAGCTAGCGTACACAAGGTGGGTGGACTTAGCCTCAGTGCTGTGAGGCCTCGCTCCGGCTGGCTTTAATGCTGTAGCTTAACGCCTGCGTGATGTCCAGCACCCTGATCTTAGAGCCTGCTTTCTCCGCTGCCTCCCTCAGGTTCATCTCGCAGAATGGGCATGCTGTGAGCAGCACTTGCGCCCCTGTCTCCTCTGCTTCCCTTATCCTCTCTGATGCAGCGTAGGATGCTAGCTGCTTGAACGCTGACTTGACTCCAGCTCCTGCTCCACAGCACCACGCGTTCCTCCTGTTCCTCAGCATCTCGCGGAGCTCCAGCCCACGTATGGACCCTATTAGCTGCCTTGGTGCCTCGTATACACCCGTGTGCCTCCCTAGGTGGCATGGGTCATGGTATGTCACAGCCCAGCTCAGCTCCCTCTCAGGCTGTAGTGCACCTTCCCTCACTAGCTTTAGCAGGAGCTCTGAGATGTGAAGCACCTCCATGCTTAGCTCAACACCATACACCTCAGGGTATATCTGCTTGAGCATCCTGTAGCATCCCGCGCAAGAGGTCACAGCCACTGCTGCCTCTGTCTTCTCCAGCTCCCTTGCGTTGTGGCGTGCAAGCTCCTCCACCACATCCACTTGGCCTGTCCAGTAGAGTGGGGAGCCACAGCACCACTCATCCTCTAGCAGGGTGAACTTGACCCCAGACGATTTGAGGAGGCTGACCACCGCCTTAGCCACCTCAAGCTCCCTGTAGGAGCTTGTGCACCCCACGAAGTATGTTACCTCCCCTTTGCCCTTGGGCTTTTCGCCTAGCCAGCTTAGCCTAGCTGAGTGAGGCTCCATGTAGGGGTTGTGCTCTCTCCTAACCCACTCCCCGAACCTCCTGTGCTCTGGCATCGGGCCTAAGCCACGATTCACCACCTCTACTCTAGCTGCATGGAGCCACTCTAGTGCGTAGTTGTGTATCTCTGGGAGCTGGCACTGCTGCACGCAGTTCCCGCAGAGGGTGCAGTGGTATAGGATCTCAGCTGCCTTGCTAGTCCACTCCAGCTTACCTGAGAGGAGCCCCCAGAGCAGCAGGTTCTTGCCTCCGAGGTAGTAGGCCTCAAACTTCCTGAGCTCTCCACTAGGGCACACCCGGCTCCAGTAAGCGTCCTGGTAGACGTACCTGCACTGCCCACACTTCCCACAGAAGTAGAGGACACGCCTATAGTAGCTTAAGGGCCTCCTCCTCTCGAGCTCAAGCTGCTCTGGAGCCCTCCTCAGCGTGATCCCTGTGCCAGGGATGTCCTCTCCAGCCTTGAGCTTAGCTAGCAGCCTGCTGCGTGCACCCATAAGGGGGCACCTCTAGAGGCCGTGCCCAGGGTTCATCACTCCATTTGGGTCCAGGAGCCTCCTGACCCTCTTGATGAGCTCCAGTGAATCTGGGCTTGCTCTGCTGAAGTTCCTTTCCTTAGCCCAGCTTGGAGCCTTGTACCTCACGACGCTAGGAAGCTGCCTAACCTTCTCATCTATCTCCATGAGGCACCTTCTAGCTGCCTCAATGTCGCTTGGGTCATCTTTGTTGAAGCTTATGTTCACTCTAGCAATCCAGTGGTGGCCTCCACTCATCACTCTACCATACATCTGAGCATGCCTCCCATACTTCTTGGCTACGCTGACTGCTATCCTGTAGTAGCTTGCTACGTGCCTCGATGACAGGTAGCAGCCAACCCACTCTCCTCCACCACCATAGGAGTAGTTCCAGCAGTTGTAGAAGTGTATAGGCGGGTTCACTAGAGCATAGCCCTGTGGCCTAGCCTCCTCTGGGAACAGCTCCATCACAGCCTCCAAGTCTGCTAGCACTCCTGTGCCAGCAGCCTCCTCTATAGCCTCCTTCTTGGCCTCCATCTCCCTCTCTGAGCTAGCTGCTACAGCTATGAGCCCATAGAAGTCCTGTACACCAGCTTCCTCTGGGTCAAGCGGGTCCTCCTCTTTCTCATGGTATCCGAGGAGAGACATCAGCCAAGTGTAGTTCACAAAGCACATGTCAAGTATCCCAGTACACTTCCTAGCTACCCTCTTGAAGGCCTCAACTCCATCCCTAACAGTGTCAGCTAGCAGTATAAGGTACTCTGTGGGGAGGTTAGGCCAGAGCTTTACACCAGCCTTCGTCACTATTCCAGTTGCCCCATCCCACCCCACGAAGAGCCCGGTCAAGTCTGGCAGAGGGGCTCTAGAGTGCCAGTAGCTAGTGCACATACATGAGCCTGTCCTCACAACTTCTCCAGTTGGGAGCACGACCTCAAGCCCATTCAGGAAGTCAGCTCCAGTCCCAGCCATGAAGCTCAAGTCAGTGAACCCATAGCAGAGGTAGCATGGGACCACGCCAGCTCCAGCAGGAGCCCAAGGGACCCCAGGCCTCAAGTCAGGGTGATGCCTCTCCAGGTGCCCCTTCAAGTCACCCCATGTCGTGCCTCCCTCGACCACAGCATACATGTCATCCTCATTCACCTCCAGGATCCTGTTCATCCTCCTCAAGTCGACAACAATCCCACCTCTCCTAGGGGTAGCTAGCCCACCTATGTTCACTCCAGAAACCCAAGGGACCACAGGAATCCTCCACTTGTTCGCCAGCCTAACAACCTCCTGAACCTCCCTAGTACTGCCAGGCATCACAACGATATCACAGACACCAGGCTCCTCAGCAGTCACAAAATCCCAGTGATACAGGAAGGTAACCTCAGGGTCACTTGAAACATACTCTGAGCCAACAACCCTCTCAAGCTCCCTCCTAACCTCCAGCCACACAGCAAGCACCAAGCCCCCAACCTCACACCATTAAAACAGTAGCCCAGAGGACACTACACGTGAGCCAGCAGCTAGCCACCAGCCTGCGGCATCAAGTCCTACTCTAAACCTAACTGAGCTCTATACTCAGGTTTCCTGCATCATCCAGAAGCTAGCTGGCGAAGCATCAAGCCACCTGCTCACTGGAGCACAAGAGATAAAAACCTGGTATCACTTGTCATGTGGGATAGCTTTATGGGCATTGTGGTTGAGGCTGTGTATGAGAATGGGGTTCTAAGGCCTCTTGAGAAGCTGGAGCTCAGGGAGGGGGAGAGAGTCAGGGTGAGAATCGAGAGGGGCATTGTCGAGATAGCTAGAGAGTACAGGAGGCGTGGAATCAGCTTGTCAACCGAGGAAATCGAGAGGTTTTTAGCTGAAAGGCGATGAAATGCTGGTTATAGACGCCTCAGTGTGGTTTGATCTATTC
>QMWA01000147.1 GCA_003661385.1 Thermoproteota archaeon
AGCTTCTGGCGGCATCGCCTGTGGTGCGGCTGGCGGCATCGCCTGTGGTGCGGCTGGCGGCATCGCCTGTGGTGCGGCTGGCGGCATCGCCTGTGGTGCGGCTGGCGGCATCATCGGCGACGTTGGAGCCTGCTGAATCAGTGATGGAGCTGCCGGTGGAGCCATTGGGGGCGCTAAAGGTGCTGGTGGAGCACTCCATCTCATGAGCCAGCCTGGCCTCTGCCATGGTGGCAGGCTGCTGAACGGGCCTCTTCCTGGCCATGGGCCTTGGGGTGATCCTCTGTAGCCTCCTCTACCTCTTCCTGCTCCTCTACCTCCTCTCTGTGCCCCTCTTCCTCCAGCTCTTCTTCCTCTCCATCTCCACATACCACATCACCATGTTAGCATATGCTCGGAAATATATAAACTTTTCCCTCGATTGCCAGTGGCTTACAAAAGCTCTTTAACCACCAGCAGAAGGTGCACAGTCTACTAGGAGGAACCCAGATGGCTAGGCTAGCTGCAGTAGGCAACTTGGTCTTCGACATCATAGAGACACCATATGCCAGAAGCCAGGGCAGAGTGCTGTCTGGATGCAGCACGAACTCAGCTCTAGCATACGCTAAGCTAGGTGGGAAAGCCTCTCTCCTCAGCAGAGTCGGGAGAGAATGGGAAAACAAGGCAAAGAGGCTTCTGGAAGGCTACGGCATAGAAGCCCACCTGCTGCCATCAGAAGAGACAGGAGGGTTCCGCATAAAGTACCTCAGCAAGGACATGAGAGACCGGGAGCTAATAGTTCTGGGTGTAGCAGATAGGATATCACCAGAAGACTTGCCTGAAAGCCTGCTTTCAGCAGACGCATTCGTAATAGGGCCTATCCTCGGTGAGGTAAGCTCTGACCTCATACTAAAGATCAGAAGGGAGTCAGGAGACAAGCCCATCCTGGTAGACCCACAGGGGCTTGTGAGGAGGGTAGATGGAGAGAGAGTTGTCAGAGTAGCTACGAGAGAGGCGTATGAGGTGATAAAGCTGTCAAGTGTCTTCAAGCCAAATGAGCATGAAGCTGAAGTACTGTTCCCAGAGTACAGCCCCATGGATGCTGCAGCAAGGATACATGAGCTTGGAGCTGAGGTGGGTGTGGTTACCGTAGCGGAGAAGGGGTCTTACATCGCCTCAAGCAGGGGAGTCTACCACATACCAGCATACGGGACACGTGAAGTAGACCCGACGGGATGCGGTGATGTCTACGCTGGCGCTATGGCCTACTACATGCTGAGAGGAGAAGACCCTGTGACAGCAGCTGCCTACGCTTCCGCTGCAGCATCCTACATGGTCGAGTACTGTGGCCCAGAGTTCCCTCTACCACGCCAGGGAGTAGAGGAGAGAGCTGAAGCCATCTTAGAGGGAGTTAGGAGAGTTGGTTAGCTTGTCTAAGCCTCGCATCAGGGAGCTATACGAGAAGGCCACAGTCCCTCTTGGAGCTAAGCTAGCTAAGCTGGGCTTAACCCCAAACCAGGTGACGCTGTCCTCCATAGGCGTAGCAGCCGTGGCTTCCATCCTGATAGCTGTAGGCAGGACGGGAGTGGGCTTACTGGTCTACCTGGTGGCGGTGTTCCTGGATGTAGTAGATGGGAGCATAGCTAGAGCCACAGGGCTCGAAAGCCCCTTTGGAACACTCTTAGACCATTACACTGACAGGTGCATAGAGTTCATGCTGCTGCTAGCCCTAACAGCAGGGGGCTACATCCCAGGATGGCTAGGGGTGCTGGCTGTCTTCTCAGTGTTCTCCCCAAGCTACGTGAGAGCCAGAGGAGAAGCTGAGCTAAAGAAGACAGCAATGGGAGTAGGGCTCTTCGAAAGGAAAGAGAAGCTCACATGCATAGTGGCCGGGATGCTCCTCTACCTCCTAGGCCTCAAAGCAGCACTCCCAGCTATGATACTCTTAGCCTCAGCAGGCTCCATAATAACAGCAGCCCAGAGGATACTGTACTTCAGGCGGGTAGCGGAGGCGAGGCAGCCACAGCACACTTCAAGCTTAACAGGCGCCTGAAGAAGGCGGATGCAGGCTTAATGCAGCTTCACGCGTGCAGTAGCGCTGGAGGCTTGAGCCTAGCAGCTAGCTTGTTGCTTTAGTGCGCAACACTGAAGTCAGAGGAGCAAATGCTTAAATACAGCCTCCTGAAGGCTGTGGCCTCTGGTGTTCTAGGTGAGAGGCGGTCGAGTTTACCTCGCCAGAGGCCTCTTCTAGCCGCGTCCTTGTTGTGAAGTTTGGTGGCTCCGTCTTAACTGGGCCAAAGGCTGTCAGGAGGGCAGCAGACTTAGTTAAGCGCGAGGTTGAGGCAGGCTGGAGGGTTGCTGTCGTCGTCTCAGCGATGAAAGGGCACACAGACATGCTTACTAAGATGTTTGAGGAGGCTTCCTCCAGCAAGCTCAGAGGAGAGCTGGACTACGTGCTCGCGTCAGGAGAAGAGCTCTCAGCTAGGCTCTTCCACTCAGCTCTAAGGTCGCTTGGAGTTAGCTCAGTGCTGGTAGACCCAAAGTCAGAGTGGTGGCCGATATTCACTGACGAGCAGCACGGTGATGCGGAGCCCATTCTAGAGGAGTGCAGCACAGCTATCAGGGAGAAGATACTCCCACTGCTTGAATCAGGGCATACACCAGTCATATGCGGCTTCCTAGGGGTCTCTAAGAGCGGGAAAGTGACTACCATGGGAAGGGGTGGAGGAGATGTCACAGCTGTGCTTCTAGCTAGGTTCCTAGGGTGCAGGGAGGTAGTGCTCGTCAAGGATGTCGAGGGGGTTTACACAGCAGACCCAAAGACAGTCCATGGAGCCAAGGTCCTAGACAGCATAGAGCTCAGCGAGGTCGAGCTCCTAGCTTCAAGCGGGGCTAGGGTGGTAGCGCCTAAAGCCCTCAGGTACATGCCAAGCTGGATGAAGATCAGGATAGTAGGCTTCAGAGAGCCTCTGACAAAGGGTGGTACAGTAGTCAATGGAGGAGCTGACCTAGAGGTCTCAGCCTACAGCAGGCCTCTCTCAATGCTCACGGTCGTAGGAGAAGATGGGGGCAGGCTTGTGAAGCTAGCTGAGCAGCTGATGTCAGAGATAGGCTGTAGAACCCTGGCTTCAACAAGCATGGAGACCGCTGCAATCCTGTACTTCGAGGGCAGCTCAGAGGAGGCTGTGAGAAGAGTGCACAAGCTCGTGGAGGAGGGGGAGGCTAAGGCGGTCTCAGGCCTAAGCGGCTTAGCCCTGGTCTCAGTGAGGGGAAGGGGGCTTGAGACCACCCCTGGAGTGATAAGGAGGGTTGTTGAACCCATCTCAGCTGCTGGAGTGAACATCTACGGGCTGTTCACGATACACTCGTCAGTCAGGGTGCTAGTCCCATGGGGCTCAAGAGACCACGTGGTAGAGCTCCTAGAGCGTGAGCTCAGGGGTGATGGAGGTGAGTAGGCTTTCCACAGCCCTGCTCGGTGGGACAGGGGTTGTAGGGCAGAGGCTCGCTGAGCTGCTAGCAAGGCACCCGTGGTTCAAGCTTAAAGCAGTGTACGCTGGGAAGACAGCTGGACTCAAGTACCAGGAGGTCAAGTGGCATAGTGAGCCTCCAGCTGAGGTAGCTGACCTAGAGGTCCTCAGGCTGGAGGACTTCAATGGGGGCTATGATGTGGTCTTCTCTGCGCTCCCCTCTGAGGTGGCTGGGAGAGCTGAGGAACATGCTGCTGAAGCCGGCTGCGCTGTGTTCAGCAACGCAAGCTCTCACAGGATGGACCCTGATGTCCCCCTGGTCGTCCCAGAGGTTAACCCAGAGCACCTTGAGCTGATCACAGCCCAGAGGAAGCTCAGAGGGTGGAGTGGGCTCATAGCTACTGACCCAAACTGCACTACGGTAGGGCTTGTCATGGCTCTCAAGCCCATTGCCAGCGAGTACAGGATAAGGGCTGTGAGAGTAGCTACACTCCAGGCTGCGTCTGGAGCAGGCTACCCTGGGGTACCCTCACTAGACCTCATAGACAACGCTATACCGTACATCCCAGGTGAAGAGGAGAAGATAGCCAGAGAAGCTAGGAAGATACTTGGAGAGCTTGATGGAGGCAGGGTGAAGGAGGCTGACATCAGAGTTGAGGCGGCCTGCAACAGGGTTCCCGTGCTAGATGGGCACCTGGAGTGCGTCTTCATCGAGACTGAGGAGCCAGTCAGCCCAGACCACGTCATGGACCTGCTCAGGGAGTTCAGGGGGCTCCCACAGGAGCTTAAGCTCCCAACTGCACCAGACCAGCCAATTGTAGTCTTGGAGCACCAGGATAGGCCTCAGCCTAGGCTGGACAGGGGTGCTGGTAGCCCACCTGGCATGAGCATCACGGTAGGCAGGGTGAGAAGAGGCTCCTCAGCAGCCAGCCTCCTCCTAACTCTGCTGGTCCACAACACCATTAGGGGTGCAGCTGGCTGCGCGCTCCTGCTAGCTGAGCTAGCAGCTGAAATGGGGTGGCTGAGCTGAACGGGAAGAGGATCAGGCTATCTAGGCTGACTGAAGCAGGTAAGATGGTCTGCGTCCCAATGGACCACGGCGTCACATCTGGGCCGATAAGAGGGCTTGTCAAGGTACATGAGGCCATCAGGAAGGCTGAAGAGGGGGGAGCTA
>QMWA01000148.1 GCA_003661385.1 Thermoproteota archaeon
TCTTAAACCCATTCCCGCTTCAAATTCGCTGGGGACTGTAACTGGGCATTTTTCTTCACATCTTCGACATCCTGTACACTTTTCTTCATCTACATATCGTGGTTTTTTAAGTATTTTAACCTTGAATGCGGAGCCGTTTTTTATGGGCTTTACGTCTATAACTTCAGAATATGTAAGAAGTCTTATGTTAGGATGCCTGGAAACCTCAACCATTTTTGGCCCAAGAATACAAATAGAACAATCAAGTGTTGGAAAAGTTTTGTCTAATTGGGCCATGTGACCTCCAATTGAAGGCTCTTTCTCTACTAAGTAGACTTTAAATCCTTTTTCAGCAAGTTCTAAGGATGCTGCAATGCCAGCAACTCCGCCACCAACTATGAGTATATCGCCTGTTGCGCCTTCCATTTTAGTAACCTCCTTTTCAATTGTAGATGGTTAGATTTCTGTCCTTGCGCAGTTAGATCTCTGTTCTTGCCTGTCCTTGGGGGGCGCGATAACTCGGTCTTAATAAAGGTTTCGTCCGATATTCGAGCTATATTATCTGACATTTTTCTCATATATGAATTTTAGAAAGCGAGAGTAAATAACCAAGAATTACTCATCTTCATTGGACACTATAAGCTTTTAAGCTAATTCATAATACTATAGTCAGATTTAAGTTGGTTAAATAGGGTGAAGAGTGCTGTTAAGAAAGAGACCTGACGAAATCGATATTAAGATATTGAGAATTCTTCAGCGAGGAGGCAGAATCTATTTACAGATATTGCAAAAAAGGTGTAAGGTTTCCACGGATGCAATAATCAGATGTCTCAACAAAATGAAGAAAAGGGGGGTTTATCTCTGGAACTACAATCCTACTAAACCCTGAAAAACTCGGGTATGAACATATAGCTAGTTTCTGCATAGATGTCAATTACCCTATATAAACGATGTAATTAAATTTGTTCGGAAAATACCGGAGATACTTATCCGTGTTCCATCGATTGGTAGGTGTGACTTATTTAGTGTAGCAATTTTTAAGGATATTACACGTTTAAATGAAGTTAGAGACTTCATTAAGAACCATCTACATGTAAAAAGGCGTAAGCACAAATATTTGGGTTGGACAAGTCCTACTTTGCCCCGAAAATTTCAAATTCAAATTTTGAAGAGGTGATATTCACATGGGTGAAATCGATTTAGCGATAATTGAAGATCTTAAAAGAGATACACGTACTTCTTTTGGAGAAATTGCGAAAATGCTAAAAATACCTCCTCAAACTGTGAGCAACAGGGTCGCTAGGCTAATTAAAGAAGGAGTGATACTCGGATTTATAACAATTACAGATTCCATGAAGCTTAAGAGGGGAATATTAGCGTTCATTGAAGTAAACGTTAAACCAGGACACAGTGAAAGAGTAGCAAGGGAGATAACTGGTTTAAAGGACGGACTAATGGTGTTTGAAACAATAGGTACTCACGATTTAATATTATGCGGGTTCTTTAGAGATCATAAGGGCTACACCAGAGCTGGTAAGAGATGCTATAAGCGATGTCAAGAGATTCGTGAGGAAGTCAAAGTCTCTAGTATGAAGCTCAAAGTGTATGTAGTCTAGTGGCGGGCCTGCAATATGATGGAGCTGTGGTATGCTTGCTAGGCTGGGTCATGCATGCTCATGATGCCGCCTTAGCTGTGTGTAGCCTGTAGCCCGGTAAGCTGCTAGGTGGTTGCCTTGAGTTAGGCTCGTGGTATGGGGAGTCTGTGATGCAGCGTTGATGCAGCTTCTGAGCTAATGCTTGCCTTCGGGCGGCACCCTTCCTGTAGTACAGCTTGGGAATATGGCGCTTGTAGCCTGTATGCTGTGGGCAGCTTGCTAGATGCTAAGTAGCCTCTGTGGGGTTTAGCTAGGCTTGATGGAATGTTTAATAGTGTGGCTGTGTTGGGGTTGTGGTGGGTGTTTGCTGGAGAGGATTCGAGCTATTATCGAGAGCAAGATAAACAAGGTTTTGGAGAGGTTTGAGGACCCTAGGGAGCAGCTTGACTACGTTTACGACAAGATGCTGCAGAAGATGCATGACCTGGATATGAGCTTGGCTAGAGCTGTTGCAGCTAGGAAGAAGCTTGAGTTCACTAAGAGGAGGATCTTGGATAGGGTTGAGAGGCTTGAGAGGCAGGCTAAGGAGGCTTTGAAGCTTGGGAGGGAGGATCTTGCTAAGCAGGCCTTAGTCAGGAAGCACACCCTGCTGGCTGAGGTTGAGAAGCTTGATAAGCAGATTGAGGAGATGAAGGAGGATGAGGAGGAGCTTAAGGCTGCTAGGGAGAAGCTTAGGGCTCAGCTTGCTGCTTTCGAGGCTAGGAAGGAGAGGCTTAAGGCTGAGTACGAGACCGCTTTGGCCCAGAAGGAGATTAAGGAGGCTGTGACAGGGCTATCGAAGGACGTTGCCTCGGTTGGGAGCATAGTAAGGAGGGCTGAGGAGAGGATTGAGGAGTATAAGGCTAGAGCTGAGGCCATAGATGAGCTTGTGGCTGCAGGCGGGCTGGTGGACTACCTTGAGCCTGAGGAGCGAGATGTCATCGAGAGGGAGCTTGAGAAGGCTAGGATTGAGGCTGCAGTCGAGGAGGAGCTTAGGAAGCTGAAGGAGGGATCTTGAAGCCCCTAGAAGCCCTCCTAGTCCTCTCCTCGCTAGCCCTAGGATTCTTTGGCCTCATGTTCCTGATTGCAGCAGCCTTGAATCCAGTGAGAGTAGTCCCAGGGCTGGCTTTCCTGGGTGCAGCTGGGCTAGCAGGCTACCTAGCCTACAGGATGAGTAGGGAGAGGAGAGCTCTAGCTGGCTTGGAGGCTGAGGTCTTGAGGCTAGCTGAAGTCGAGGGAGGCAAGCTCACTGCAGCCAAAGTCTCCGCCTCACTTGGGATCCCAGTTGAGCTAGCTAGGAGCATCCTAAGCAAGCTAGCCAGGAAGGGCGTGTGCTACCTGGACTTCGAGGAGATAGAGGAGGTTGGAGTCGAGGTCTATAGGTTCCCCCAGCTTGAGGAAGGCTGAGCTAAAGCTCCCGTTACAGGAGGCTATGAGCCCTCTCAGCTAGCCTACCCCTCCACCTGCGCAGGCGCATGCGCAGCTGACGCAGGCGCAAGCACAGGCGCAGCTGACGCAGGCGCAGACGCAGCTTCTGTGGACTGAGGAGCTCCTCCTAGTGACCCTGACCTCAGGGGTCAAGGCTTTAGCTGCCTTCTCAACCTTCCTTATAGCCTTGCTGCTTACCTCCTCTATGCTCCTGCAGAGCTTGTCTGCGAACTCCTCTATCGAGGCTACTGGCTTGGGTGGCTTGGCTTCCGTGGGCGCTTTGGCTGGAGGCTTAGCTTCAGGGGGCCTCCCCTCTGCTCTAGGCCTCATGGGGGTGGGTCTTGGGATTATGATAGGCCAGTAGTCTACGTAGATTACTGGAACCTCGACTTGCCTCCTGCTCTTCAGCACTCGCCTAGTCTTCCTCTCGTAGTCCTCGTCTATCAGGAGCCAAAGCACGTTCTCCTCGTACTTCCTGAACTTCACTTCAGGGATCTCCTCTTCCTCAACCTGCTTCCAGAGCTCTTCAATCTTCCTCCTATAGTACTCCTCTGTCTGCCTTCTGAGGAAGAAGCTGACCTTCCCATCCACATTCCTCCTTATAGTCCTGAGGACGTGTATCAGGCAGTCCTCATCTATCTCTGAGCTGCGTATGCAGGTCAGCATCTGCCTCTCATAGTACCTCAAGCCCCTGGTGACCCCAGTCTTCTCCACCTTGAGTGGCTTAGTTGACTTGACTTTGATAGCTCCTTTCCTGACCATTGAGAGGAGTATGAGCGCAGCTATCCTGCCTGGGTGTATTCTGAGGAGGACAGCTGCCTCAACCGGATCCAGGTCTCTCCTGACGCCTACAACCTCCATCGAGAGCTCAGGTGGCACATAAGGCTCTCTCCTCCAGTACCTCACTGCAGCTATGGCTAGGAGGGCTATTGAGATGGCTATGATGGAGAGGAGTATTAAGCCTGGAAGCCAGCTAAGGTACCATGGCTGAGCTTCCCCTGGCTTCACAGGCTTAGCTGGCTTAGCCTTCAGCACTCTAGCTGGGAAGGCTACTCCAAGCTTGAGCTTCTCCTCTGGCTTCAGCTCTCCCTCCCAGTACACGTATGCTCTCCCTTCTTCTGTCCCAGCACTGCTGTAGCTTGGGGTGCACTTGACCTCACTCAAGGAGACTCCAGGTGGCAGATGCACCTTAACCCTCAGGTCCCTTACTGGAGCGCTCCACCAGACTGGTATGAGCTGGATGCCAGCGTACCCTGGGTTCGTGAGGTCCTCGTAAACGAACTCCTCTAGTGTAGCCTCCAGCTCGACCTCCACTGACTCCCCTGTCCTAGTAGGCTCCCTGGGGGATATCACAACGCCGGTGAAGCTGCTTGTCCTCTCCTCGCTGATACCCCTGACGCCCCTGCTGCACCTGACTTCAGCTAGCTTGAAGCTCCCAGCTGGGAGCCCTACCCTGATGTACTTGCTTATGCTACCTGAGAGCACCTTGATCTCCAGGTAAAGGTAGAGCTTGACTGTGCAGTCCTCTTGAACCCAGAGCTCATAGTACTCTCGCTCAA
>QMWA01000149.1 GCA_003661385.1 Thermoproteota archaeon
CTAGAGGCTTTATGCTGTCTGGTAAGCTCTCAGCTATCCTCTGGATTTCCCTTCTGAGATCTTCAGCTTCCGCAGATAGATCCCGCTCTTTAGAGCTTAGCATGTCTATTTGACTCTCTATCTTCCTTAGCTTCTCTTGTAAGAGCTCTCTCTTTGCTCTCACTCTGTCTAGGGCAGCTTTCACCTTAGCAAGCTTCCTGTCTGCGCTAGAGAGCGTCATAAGAGCTTTGTTCAGCTGTGCATCTAGCTCGCTGATCTCTTGCTTCAATTGCATAGCCCTCTCCTGAGCTTCTGATTTCTCTGCCAGCAATTCGTCTAGCCTCTGCCTAAGGAGTTCCTGCTTGGCTGAAGCCCGCTCGGCTTCAATAAGTCTAGCTCTGAGCTCCCTTTCCTCCCCTCTCAGCTCTCGGATTCTGGCGCGTAGCTCTTTTCTCCTCTGTTTCAGCGATGCTAACACCTTTGCAGACGACTCAGGCTTTATATGGTGTAATTCTGGGCTAAGTGTTGACAGGATAATCAGGTGAGAGTCTACTGCTATAGCCTCTCTTCTTGACTTGGTTTTGGCTGAGAATGTTATGTTGCCTGGTTTTTCAGGCAAAGAATCTGAGAGCTTAAAGCCGGTTATATGGCGTGTTAGGGCAGATAGTACCACTGCAGCTTGGAAACTAGCCTTAACTAGGATGTCTCCAGGTAAGGAAATCTCCATAGGTTCTTTGCGCTGCGTATTTACATAGGCTATTGTGATGGCAATATTATGAGCTGCCCGGTACTCTTCTAGCCTCCTAAAAGCCTCTGGAGTCCAGGCCACAACAACTTTAGATGGATCTACTCCAATCACTTGATGTAAGGCTTGTGGACAAGGCTCTAGCAGCTCGTTAAGTGGCGCCCACCCTTCATTGAGGTGTTGCCTAAGCTGTTTGATTATCTTCTGATATGACAGTGAAGTTGAGATTAGAGCTTTCCTGTAGGTTTCTAGCATCTCCTCAGCTCGTACCCCACTGCTTATTTCGCTTAACTCCTGTTCCAACTTATCAATCTCTTGTTCTATCCTCTTGAGCCGCTCTTCTATGTCAGGTTTTGTAGATGCTAACAGCTTCAGGTTCTCTAACTCTGTATAAGCTGTCTTTAAGTTTTTGTCTATCTGAGCTATCTTATGTTGCGCTTGTCTCAGCTCAGAGAGCTTTCTGTCTCTTAGTGTAGATAGATGAGCGGCCTTTCTCTCTATTCTACGTATTTGAAAAGTGAGTGCGTCTATTTCGCTTGATATGCTATTCTCTAGCTCTTTAAGCTTGACTATGGCCTTATCTAGCTTCACCCTCTTGAGACCAGTAATAGTGCTCCTTATTTGAGATAACTCAGCTTCAATGTTGGCTAAGCGAGAGGATAGCATCTGCCTTTTCTTAGCCAACTTGTGGACTCTAGCGAGATGCAACCTCTCCTCAAGTTCCTCCTTCCTCTTAAGCAGCTGTCTTCTTTCGCTCAGCTTTCTCCACTCGGTTTCCCAGTACTTTAGCCTTTCTTCTGACTGTTTTAAGATCAGCGAAGCTTCCACCTCACTTAACTGCACTTCTCTCAGCTCTTCTCTGGCTTCAACTATCCTCTGGCGGTATGGAGTCACTTGAAGTACTTCCTCTACTAGCTTAAGCTTCTCCTCTGGCTTTAATGCAAGGAACTTGGGGCCCATATCCTGCTGCATGAAAACCAGAGGATTTTCAGGGTTTATTCCAGCACTTAGCAAAGCTGCCTTGACTTCTTTGGACGAGATTTTGGAGTACGACTTCCAACTTTCTCCCTTTATCGTAAAGTATGACCTACCGTCCCTGTAGATTACCCTCTTTATCTCAACAGTGTCATCCTGGATCTCTGAGAACAGTTTCTTCCCATTTGGCAAGGAGTTCCTTAGCTTAAGGATTATCTCTCCTCTACTAGCGCCTTCTCTGACTAACTCACTGAGGCTTGACAAACCATCTCGGCCTATACCTAACGCGGTGGCACCTAGGCCTACTGCAATTCCTATCACTAGGCTGGACTTCCCAGAGCCATTCGGTCCTACTATGAATATCACTCCGTTCTCTATGAACTCCATGTGAGCTAGATCATATACCATGAAGTCTCTTAGGGTTATGCTCCTTATCATGTGAATCATCTCTTAGGTGGGCCCGGCGGGACTTGAACCCGCGCACGTGGCTCTCTCCATCTACCGGAGGCCACCGCTCTACTCTATCCATGAGCTTCTGTCGATAGGATCCTAGCTGAGCTACGGGCCCCTATCTTTAAATCCCTCCTAAGGATGTAATAAGGTTTCTGGGGGTTCTATGAGCAGCCTTTGGAGAAGGATCGGAGCACATAGTCATATCAGAGGACTTGGTGTTGATGGTATAGAACCTAAGCCTATTGCTGATGGCATGGTTGGGCAGATAAAGGCTAGGAAGGCTGCTGCAATAGTGGCTAGAATGATTTCGAGGGGAGTAATGGCGGGAAGAGCTATACTACTTGCGGGGCCACCAGGGACCGGTAAGACATCGATAGCAGTCGGGCTAGCCAAGGAACTTGGAGCAGATGTCCCATTTGTTCAGATATCTGGAAGCGAAATCTACAGTAGCGAGCTTAAGAAGACAGAAGTTCTCATGAGAGCTTTGAGGAAGGCTATTGGAGTGAAGATACATGAGCGTAGGAGGATCTATGAGGGAGTTGTCGTAGAGTTAAACATTAACATGGTTCAGAGCCCGTATAACCCATATCAGAGGATTCCGGAGTCTGTGAGAATAACACTCAGGGCGGGAAGCGAGAGGGAGAAGCTTAGAGGAGATAGAAGCATAGCTGAGCAGATCATAGCACAAGGGGTGTCAGAGGGAGATGTTATAATGATAGACTCTGAGACTGGAAGAGTTATCAGGGTTGGAAGGTGTAGTGAGTATGCAGAGGAGAAGTATGAGCTAAGTGGCGAGAAAACTGTTCCGACTCCTCCACCACCTGTCCTTAAGGAGAAAGAAATCGTATATACGATGACACTCCACGACTTGGATGAGATGGAGGCTGGGCGGTCTAGAGGAGTTTTCAGCCTGCTATTTGGCGGAGGAGAAGAGAAGGAGATAAGCCCTGACATAAGAGCCGCTGTTGATGAAAGGGTGAAGAAGCTTGTAGAGAACAAGGGAGGGGATAGGTGGGCAGAGATAGTTCCAGGAGTTCTCTTCATAGAAGAAGGGCACATGCTTGATATAGAGGCTTTCTGCTTCCTTAATAGAGCAATTGAAAGCGAGTTGGCGCCTATAGTCATAATAACGACAAATAGAGGTATAACAAAAATCAGAGGAACAGATGTGGAGGCCCCACATGGTATGCCTCTCGACTTACTTGATAGGCTCTTTATCATAACAACAGATACCTATAACGAAGAAGAGGTAAGAGCTATTATAAAGGAGAGAGTCAGGGTGGAGGGAGTTAGAGTAGACGACAAGGCACTTGCTGCTTTGACTAAGCTTGGAGTTGAGAAATCATTGAGATATGCAATCCAGCTAATAGCCCCAGCGTATGAGGTTGCTAAAGCTAAGGGAAGAGATGTTATAGCTGAGGAAGACGTTGAGGAGGTTGCAGAGCTGTTCTCGGATGTGAAAAGAAGCGTAGAACACCTTAAGAGATATGAAAAGGAGCTCCTAGCATAGAAGCTGAGACAGGCAGCATGACAGGCACATTATAAATGACATATTCCCTAGGGGAAAGAGCCCTCAGATGACATGATGCAAGAGTTAGCAGCAAGACTCGCTGGACATATGGAAGCATGGTGTAGAGTGGTGAGTGGCGAAGGTGTAGGAGAAAAGCTCACATAGGTAGCAAGGTATAGACGGCTTCCACCCCAAAAGCCTTAATGAGCTTGAAGTAACGCCCTTTACCTTGAAGCACGAAAGCTATAAAAGCAGCAGAGAGCCAGAACGGTAGGATGAAGGCAGTAATATTACTTGGAGGAGCGGTGTTTAAGAGAGGTGAGGCAGTAAATAGGCTGAGGGGTGCATGCAACTCTATATCCACCGCGTTTATTGAGGGACATAGACTCGGAGTTGTGGCAGGGGGAGGAGAGCTAGCTCGGGAGTATATCAGGTTAGGAAGAGAACTTGGGCTTGATGAGTGTACACTTGATTTAATTGGCATAGAGGCCACTAGAATGCATGCACTGCTGGTTTTTTACATACTTAGAAACATGATTCCAGCCAGGTACCTTGGGAGGATCGAAGACGCATATAATCTGGGCGAGGCAGTCGCCGTTTGTGGAGGGGTCTCGCCAGGACATTCAACAGACGCTACTGCAGCCCTTCTAGCTGAGATTCTTGGAGCAAAGCTGGTCATAAAGCTTACAGAAAGTGGAGGGGTATACAGACGTGGTGAGGTTGGAAGAGGCAGCGTCCTGAGGGAGGTTACTACTGGCGAGATAAGGAGAATATTGGAGGACTCTGGCAGGAGAGCTGGAGAGTACGAGCTTTTAGACCATGTTGCAGTTGAGATCATCGAGAGAGCTGGACAGGAGTGGATGATAGTACCAGCAAGCAACCCGAGGATTATACTTGATATATTA
>QMWA01000150.1 GCA_003661385.1 Thermoproteota archaeon
CTTTAGAGGTTCTCCACCCTTCCCTTCTACGGTTTTCTCCTCGGTTGCAGCTTCAACTGCCTCCTTAGCTGCATAAACCCCAACATGAACTGCCATAGTCATCAGTAGAGCGGGAATTGACACTAGGATTACTATCACGCCTAGAACTAGAGGAAGCGTTTTTCTTTCATGCTTAGCAATCATGTATACTCCTACTAACATGGCAAGTATGCCTATCAGATATCCGAGAGCAGCGCTCACAAAGAAGGCTACTGGAAACGTAAATAGAGCCAAAAACAATCCTATAATAAACAGCATGATGGCTTTAACAGCCTTCACACTAAATCACCCATGAGAGTTTACGTATATTAGGAGTTATATAAACTTCATGGCATAGCTAGATACAATGGAAAATTGAGATGAGCACGAGGCTGGCTACTTTCGCCTGGCATAGGTGACTAAGGCTGCTAAAGCTAGTAGGGTAGCATATGCTAGGGGAGTTAGAGCAGCTTTTAGGGAGATTTCCTTAGTCACGGCAGCTAGAGCCATCTGGGTGCTGTAGTGTGGGAGCAGCTTAGCTACCCAGTGGCCTGAAGCCAGCCCCTGGGCTACCAGTGAAGCTATGTGCAGGGCTGCAGCCGAGGCTCCAGCTGAGAGCTGAGCCCTAAACAGGGATCCTAGGAGGGCTGATGAGGCGCAGGTGTAGGCTATGGAGGCTGACATGAGTAGAGCTGCTTTAAGAACCTTAGCTAGGGGGTAGGGGCCTAGTATCCTTGAGTAAGCCCATGTTGCAAGCGAGGCTAGTGCCAGCGAGCCTAGGGAGGCTGCTAGGCTCGACGTGAGCTTTGCTAAGGCTACTAGCTCCCTTCTAACTGGGTGGGCTAGCAGGAGCTCTAGCGTCCCCTTCTCAACCTCCTTAGCCATCGAGGTCGAGGTTACTACAGCGATTAGGAGCAGGGCTATCTGAGCTGTGTTCTCGAAGTAGTCTGCTATGGCGTCTTCAGCTCCAAGCTCAGGGATCATGCCTCTGAGCTCCTCTGGCAGGATCTCTGGGAGAGCGTAGACCACAGCTACGCTTGCAGCACCTAGGATCAGCATTACGGCAGCTAGGGAGGGGTAGGCTAGCTTACGCTCCTTAAGCTCCTTCCAGATCAGCGCCTCGAGCTCAGGCTGCACCCTCCTCACCCACGAGCTTGAGGTATGCTTCCTCTAAGCCAGGTGACCTGAGGGACCTCACAGGCAGGCTGTGTGCTGCTAGGAGCTTCACGAGGCCTACTCTAGCTGCGTCGAGGTCGCTGGCCTCCACTGTGAGCTTGCCTCTCTCAGCCTTAACTGACTTAGCCCCCCACATCCCCTTGACTTCGCTTTCAAGCTTCTCGACTCCAGGGGCCTCGACCTCAACTATAGGGCAGTACCTCTCCCTGAACTCTTCGAGGCTACCGTGGTATGCTAGCCTGCCTTCACGTAGGACAGCTATCGTGCTGCATGCCTCAGAGACCTCGTGGAGCACGTGGGAGGATAGGAGCACTGTCCTGCCTTCTTCAGCCATGGCCTTGATAAGCTTGAGGAGGCTAGCTCTCTGAGCTGGATCCAAGCCTGAAGTGGGCTCATCTAGCAGGAGGACTTCAGGGTCACCTATGAGAGCTAGAGCTAAGCCAACCCTCCTACGCTGCCCTAAGCTGAGGGCCCCGCATCTCCTGTCCTCGAGCTGGCTTAGCTTGAGCTCCTCCATCAGGGCCTTGGCCTTAGCCTTCAGCTCTGCTCTTGGGAGCTTGTGGAGCCTTCCAGCTAGCTCTATGTGCTCCCTCACGGTCAGGAACCCGTATAGGATCTGCGACTCAGGTAGGTACCCTATTAGCTTCTTCACCTTGAGCTCCTCTCTTATCGAGACGCCAGCAACCCAAGCTTCCCCTGAGGTGGGCTTCAGCAGGCAGCACAGCAGCTTTAAGGTTGTGGTCTTCCCTGCGCCATTAGGGCCTATCAGCCCGCAGACAGCTCCCTTAGGGACCTTGAGAGACAGGTCTTCTACTCCACGTATGCTGCCGTAGTACTTGGTGAGGTTTCTGACTTCAATCACGCTCCCTACCCCAGATCAAGTAGGCTGCTGCCCCTATGTAGCCAAGGAGCACTATCACGATGGCCCAGGGGAGCTTGCTGCCCTTCCTGCGTTTAGCTAGGTCGTAGAGGGAGTAGGCTTGGAGCAGCACCTGCAGCGCTATAACTGGAGCTAGGGCCAGCAGCAGCTTAGACGCCACTTCAGCCACCTGAGAGCCCCATCAGGGCATGCTGATAAGCTTACCTTGTAGAGGCAGCTATACAGGGCTGAGCAGCCCTGTATAGGATCCTATACAGCTACCTGGGGGCTTCACCTGCACTGCGGTAGCCTAGGTATGAGGCTAGAGCTGCTAAGGCAAGCAGGCCTATGCCCAAGGGCAGTGCAAGCCTCCACTCCATGTAGGAGGCGAGGGCTAGGGCAGAGGCCATGCCGCAGGCCATCGACGCCAAGGTAGGCTTCCACCTAGCTGGCTTGACTAGAACCCAGTATACGTTGAAGAACAGAGGGAGGCAGTAGAGGGACTTGAGGGAGCGGGCTAGGGAGGTGTAGAGGGCGAGTGAAGCCAAAGCTGGAGGCAGGGAGAGCAGCTTCAGCCACCCTGGGAGGGAGGCGAGGGAGACAGCGTAAACTAAGGCCACCAAGCCCCAGGTAGCCTTAACCTCATCCACTGGAGCCATCTTGGATATGCTCTCCACCAGCTTAACAGGGATCCCCTCACCTCCCCTCTCAATCTCCTCGATGAGCAGGACAGCCCTCCTACCAAGAGAGGAAAGATAGTATTTTCCGCTAGCATCTCTCTTAACAAGCCCAGCTGAAAGCAGGAGCTTGAGGTGGTGGGCAAACCAGCCAGACTGCTCGATCCCAGTGGCGCGCATGAGCTCACTGTACCTCAGCCTGCCTCTAGCATAGAGCTCAGCAAGAATCCTACGCCTGACACCGCTGCCGAGAGCCTTGAGAACCTCATCAACGCCCAGGTGAACCACCAAGTGGCATAGGCTACCAGATGCTATATAAACCCGCAGCGAAGAGAGCTAAACGCCTCCAACAGCAAGCAGCTGAAGCCAGTGCATAAGAGAGGCTATGCCAATCTATCTGCTTAAGAGGCCTTCCAGCCCCACAGGTGTGACGGCCTCAGCTTCAGCCCCTAGAATGGACGCTAGATGACTTAACCCTGCTCTGCTGTTGAGGCTAGGAGAAGGCAGGGTTCTGTAGCTGTGCTAGCTTGAGCTCTCAGGGCCCTAAGCTCTTGAGCCACTTGAGTGAGGTAAGTAAGAGGAGGCCAGCTGTGGAGGCTGCTTCAACAAGGCACTTGAGTAGGAGCTCGTAACCTGATGCTAGAGGGGTCTCTGAAGCTGCCCCAGAGCATGTGGTATGCTGTAAGGCTGATAGCCCTCCTTTCGCTAGAGGAAGGTGAAGACTGAGGCGTGGATGAAGCTGCCCACTATATAGCTGAGGCCTCGCTTACACCTAGCTTCAGGAGCACTGAGGCATTACATCAGTAATCAAGTGGCTTCAGCGTTCTCCTGACAGAGTCTACCTCAAGCCCTAGCTCCTCAAGAGCTACCACGCTCAGGAGGTACACATCCTCGTCGCTGAACACAGTGATGATGTGAGCTTTGATGCCCTAGACTTCGATGCCTACAATGCCCACACACCCCTCTCAATAACCTGGCTGTTAGCAGGCTTAAACCTCCTTCCGCCAACGCTCCCGACCCCAAGCGACTCCAAGAAGCTCCTAGGCAAACAGTGTACACCGCACCCATGTCAGCCAACAGCTCAACCTCCCTACACACTAGGATCCTCAATGTTCCAGACCCTAGCCCTCACCTTAATGTACCCACCCAATACACCACAGAATACCTGTAGGGGTGGGTTAAAAGCCTTGGCTACACCTCAATCCCCTACCCTTCTCTAGAAAACGGCACAGCCACACAGCTGGAGAAGCTTAACAGCAAACGCCTACACCTTCAGATCCAGTACACCAAACTCTATGCGCTCTCTCCACCTCTCCTACCCTGCTTTAGCGCATCTATAACCTCATCTAGCTTCCTAGAGATCTCACCATACCTCTCAAGCACAACCTTAAAGTTCTTATCTGTCCTGCCAGCAAACTCCCTAAACTCCCTCCTGAAATCTCTAAACTCCCTCCTAAAGTCCCTGAACTCCTCCCTGAAGTCTCTGAACTCCTTTCTGTAGTCTCTGAATTCCCTCCAGTATGCCAGGAATACTGCATGCATTGCTCCAAAGCCCTCCTGAAGCTCCTCAGCCAGCTCCCCATACACCACCTTGAACTGAGTTAGCTCAGGGTCGACCTCAGCTTCCTCAACCTCCATTCTAGTGACTTCAGCTGGGTAAGGTGGGCTCTCAACCCCCCTCAAGAGCTTTATGACAGCCTCATCCTCACCCTGGATAAAAGCCTCCACACTGCCATCCGGGTTGTTCCTAACCCACCCCACAACCTTAAGGCTCTGAGCCAAGTCCAAGATAAACCTCCTAAACCCCACCC
>QMWA01000151.1 GCA_003661385.1 Thermoproteota archaeon
CACACGCCTACCATACTCGTCGCCTAAGAGGAAGGCGAGCCTCAAGCTGGTGCTTACCTCTAGCTCACTTATTTAAGGGTTGACGCTGCTAGCAGGCCTATGAAAGCTGCTGTGCAGCTGGAGCTCGTACCACTATGCTGGAGATTGGAAGCTGGGCTTTGCCTGCATAGTGGCTGGCTGTAGCTCTTTTCGCCCTCTAAAGCAGGCGGCTAGGCTGGCAGCAGGCTCAAAGCTTATCTACATGTGCTGCTCTAGCAGCATATGAGGAAGATCCTAGAGAAGGCTATTGAAGAGTATAACAGGTACAGATCACCTGAAGTGACTGCTAAGCTCAAGGCCATAGCTGAGGGGAGGTTTAAGGTCGAGTTTACTGGGCCATTCTGCAGCACCTGCGGATTCTATGACTACTTTGATGACTTTAGGTATGTGCTCCTGGGCATAGGTGTTAAGTCTAGGATAGCTAGGGTAGTGGAGCTAGATGAGGGGGCTGTGGTCGAGTTTGAGCTCGAGTAGGCTAGATGAGCTGCTCTCCAAGGTCAGGGAGCTCAAGAGGAGCAGGGTTAGGGAGCTGGTCGATGCTAGGATGAGGGAGTTCAGGAGGAATGGGAGGAAGCCTAGCAGAGAGCTCTTCAAGGAGCTATGCTTCTGCATCCTGACAGCCAACTTCAGTGCTGAGAGGAGCATAAGGATGCAAGAGGAGATTGAAGACGGCTTCCTTACGCTCAGCGAAGGGGAGCTGGCGAGAGAGCTTAGGAGGCTAGGGCACAGGTACCCTGAGTCCAGGGCAAGATACATCGTCGAGGCACGGTGGATAGCAGACAAGCTGAAGGACATTATAGAGTCCTTTGGGAGCCAGCTTGAGCTCAGAGACTGGCTAGCTAAGAGCATTAAGGGCCTCGGATACAAGGAGGCAAGCCACTTCCTCAGGAACATAGGGTTCACAGACCTAGCTATCATAGACTTCCACATCCTGGATCTGCTGGCTTCCTATGGCGTAGTGGAGAAGCCTAGGACGCTCACTAGGAAAAGATACTTGGAGATAGAGGAGAAGCTTAGGGAGATAGCTAGAAGCCTAGGGCTGACCTTAGCTGAGCTAGACCTCTACCTCTGGTACCTTGAGACAGGTAAGGTGCTCAAGTAGCTAGGTTAACGCTGAGATCTGGGCTATACAGGTGGATGCATGAGTCTAGGGGGTTGTAGTGCACCCCTATGGCCCTGAGCGCTACACCTGCTTCAGCTGCCTCCGAGAGGAGCTCGTATAGCTTGGGGTCAGCCCCCCTGTTCGGCTTAAAGGCCTCAGCGTGTGGTACGGCTGCTATGAACAGTAGAATAGATCTCCCACCAGCTCTAGCATGCGAAGTAAGCTCTTTGATGTGCCTCCTGCCTCTAGGCGTAGGGCAGTCAGGGTAGAGGGCATAAGCTCCCTTCCTCATGACAGCACTCTTAGCCTCCAGGTAGACTGCTCCACCCTCACATTCCAGCAGGTAGTCTATTTTGGAGGAGCCCAGCACAACATCTCTCCCAGCGATCCTGCACCCTCTCATCCAGGGGATTAAGCTGAGGCCAGCAGCCTTCTCGAAGGCCCTCATCTGAAGCCTGGTGTCCACGACTGCAGCAAGCCCCATGTCCTCAACTGCAATAAGCCTCAGGGAGGTCTTCCCTCCAGGTGACCTCAAGCAGTACCCCCTCCTCCCCTTGACCAAGTACTGTTCAAGCCTACCAGTGTTGCTAAGGTAAGCTAGCTCAGCCCTCCCTGTGAAAACCTCAACCATAAACCTGCTGACCCTACGTGAAATCACACAGGGGACAGCTTTGACGTGGATAAGCTGCATGCTGTAGCCTCCAGCCCACTGCACCATGCATGTGGCTAGCAGCTGGAGCACCAGGCTTATAAGTCCTGCTTCAGCTGCCTGACTGGAGATGAGTAGAGGAGCTCCCAGCCTTCAGCTCCATCATAGCCGGAAACCTGGTCTTCAAGCTTGAGGCACGAACTAAGGACATCTACGGGTGCCTGAGCTGCTTCAATTCTACCAGCTTCGCTCAGCTTATGCATGCAGGCTCTGGATTCGAGGGGCTGCTTTGCAGCCTTATGGCCAGGCCTATGGCCTCGGAGCTGCTTCCAGAGGAGCTGCGGGGCTATGCTCACAGCCTGCCCTCAGCTGGGCTCTTTCATGTGGCCTAGCTTCTAGATAGGCTGCAGCTTATCTCCTGAAAAATGCTGAACCCCCTTGGCTTCTCAGCTTGCTCTACTAGGGCTTCTGGGCCCCTTATTGTGTACGCTTTCACGGCTTTTATCGATCTGAAGGCTGCTCCAGGCCGCTAGAGGCTCTCTATGCAGGTATATGGCTTTGCCGCTGCCTCCACTCCACTCTGCCTCCACCATGGGTGGGTATAGGACTTGAGTAGGGCTTCTAGTACCTTCTTGAGCTCTGCTCTGGAGGCTCCTAGTATCAGCTTGGGCATCTCTGGACACCTACTTGAACCCCTCCAGAAATGCCCTGACGTTTTTGCCTAGCACCTTGTGGTTGTAGCCTCCCTCTAGTGCAGCCATCCTTCTCCCGTTGCAGCTGCTCTCAGAGTACTCCTTGACTAGCTGAGCTATCCTCCTGTAGTCTTCTGTGTGGAGCTGGTGCCCCCAGTCCTCTATGTGCCTGTCGAATCCAGCTGACACAGCTACTATGTCTGCTTCCTCAGCTGAGGACAGCAGCTCCTCTACCTCTCTCAGGTACTCTTCTCTGCTTCGGGAGTCTGGGTGCAGGTAGGTGACATCTGGAGCAGCTGAGAATATGCTTGCCGTCCCATCCCCATAGTGGAGGTCTATGTCGAGTATCACAGCAGTCTTTATCCTTCCTCCTGCCCTCAGCTTCTCTACCGCTATGGCTATGTTGTTGAAGTAGCAGAACCCCCAGCTTGAGTCCCTGCTCGCGTGGTGGCCTGGCGGCCTTATCAAGGCGAACGCAGGCTCACCTTCCAACGCTAGCTCAGCTGCCTTGATGGCGCCTCCAGCTGCTAGGAGAGCTATCCTGTAGACCACACCAAGGCTCTTCACGTACTCGAGGTGGCTTCTGCTGTGGACGAGCAGCACATCATCCTCTACAGCTGGCTCAGGCTCAATGAGCTCGTATCCGGATAGCTCGCTGAGTATAGACTCCATCCTGCCTGGGGCTGCAGCAGGGTCAGATGCGTAAACAGTCCTGTAGTCGTCGTGATAGACGACCTTCATAGGCACCAATGGGATGCTACGCCACAGTTTAAAATGTATGTGGTGTCTTGCCTTGTAGCGTGGTAGCTTGCCTGCCAAGAAGCCCTATCCTAGAGTTAGTGACATAGAAGATGCTATCCTGGCTGTCCTCTCAGAGAACCTCCTCATCCACCCAGGTGACTTCCCAAGTGCAGTCAGGGAGAAGCTTGAGGAGAAGGGCTTCTGCACCATACACGTGAACACGAAGAGGATCTGGAGAGTGTATGAGTCAGCTGTGAGAGCAGGCAGGATGCCAGACTACCTGGATGTCGTCAAGAGCTAGCTGAGAACCCTGGCCTGCAGCGCCATGGAAGCCTGAGAGCTTCTAGTGCAGGGATGACCTCAACTCTCCACATGATCTCGCTGAGGGAGCTCCTCGCTGCCCGCCTCCACCCATCTACGTGGAGCTTGCAGGGCAGGTACCTGTTGTCTAGCCCAGGGAGCGCACCTAGCCTGGTGTAGAGCTTGAGGTTCTCCAGCTGCCTCATCTGGAAGTCCTCTCCAACGTAGAGGAGGTAGCATGGCTTCAGCATGCTCTGGTACACCGTCTTATAGGGCTCTAGGCTCTCTGTGTAGTCTCTGCTCACGGCGTCAGCTAGCAGCACAGCCTCGACTGTGACTGGGAGGTTCACTACCAGCAGCTTCCCCTTAAGCTGCCTTCTGAGCTCCAGCAGCAGCCTCTCTACCGCGAAGCTGTAGGTGTAGCATGGCATCCCCTCCACTTCTGTTACCCCATCACTGTGGGCATAGTCTACTATGCTGTAGTCTGCTCTGTCAGCGAACAGCCCATCTGCCTCAGGTATCCTCTCCAATAGGGCTCTGGCTTGCTCAAGCAAGTAGGCTCCGAACTCGAGGCTAGGGTCGCAGTTAACCAGGTAGGTCTGCCTCCTCCAGTCCCTCCTCCATATGCCCCTGACTGGCTTCCCATCTCTGCTCAAGCACAGTGAGCTGGCGAAGTTCCTCAAGGCGACGTGATGCTGGCACTCTGCCAGGTCGATGTAGACTAGGACGGTCATCCCGTATCTCTTAGCCAGCCTCACCTTCTCCCTCAGCAGGCTCCAGCTCTCAGGCCTATCGTACTCGTCTAGCCAGCTCTCAGCCTGCGGAGCATACAGCCCGTAGTATGGGAAGTACTGGTGCAGCTCTATGACCTTCACCCCAAGCCTCCTAGCCAACTCAAGGTTCTCCACTGTGATGTTATAGGGGTCAGTACACCACCATGCTCCAGCCAGCTCCCCTCTCAGAGAAGGCTCCATTC
>QMWA01000152.1 GCA_003661385.1 Thermoproteota archaeon
AAGTAGCGTGCAACCCACTCAGCAGGCTCCCCTGCAGGCGGGTACTGGCTTGGGTCAGTGAAGGGGTCTTCCCTCACCCTGAGCTTTGATATCGCCTTGCCAACTCTTCTACAGGCTTCTCTATCGACATCCAACTAGATACCCCTAGGGAGCTTGACGCCAAGCTCCCCTGATACCTCCTTGAAGTACTCTACTGTCTTCTTGTGGACTGGAACACCCTTCCTCAGCCTAGTCTGCATCGTGAGCCAGCTCCTCTCACCGTGGACCCATATCTCCTTGAAGTTAGGGTGCTTCCTAGCTGACTTCAAGTACCTCTTGAGCTCGTCAACCCTCTCAAGGAACTCGCTGAGAGGCATGAAGGCCTCAACGTTGAGTGCAGCAAAGAAGTGCCCTACGTTGCTAGGCTTAGGGCCAGCTGTCCCACCAACCTGGCTCCCCCAAGCTGCCCCAGTCAGCAGCCCACAGAGTATGTCTACTGCGACAGAGAGCCCATACCCCTTATGGCCTCCAGTCACCTCCAGAAGCCCACCTAATGGGAGCAGAGCCCCCTCCTTAAGCACAACCTCAGGGTCCCTAGTGACCTCACCCCTGCTGTCTATAGCCCAGTCAGCTGGAGCCTCAAGCCCCTTCCTCCTGTAAGTCTCGAACTTCCCTATGGGAACTATCGTGGTAGCCATGTCGAGGAGGAATGGAGGCGGGGTCTTAGCTGGAGCCCCCAGCGCGATGGGGTTTGTCCCTATAGTCCTGCCTAAGGCGCCAGTGTGGCATGCCAGCGGCCTGGAGTTCGTCAGAGACAAGCCTATGAGCTTCCTCTCAACAGCCATCAGGGCATAGTACCCCGCTATCCCGTAGTGGTTGCTGTTCCTCACCCCGACCACACCAACCATGTCGCTTTCAGCCTTCCTGATAGCAAGCTCCATAGCCCTGCAGCCGACGACCTGCCCAAGCCCCCTGTCCCCGTCAAGCAGAGCAGTACACCTGCTCTCCCTTACAGCCTTGATCTCAGGCCTAGGGTTCACAGTCCCAGCCTTAAGCCCATCAACATACCTCCTGAGCCTAGCTACACCATGAGACTCAATCCCCCTGAGGTCAGCTGTCACCAGGACATCAGCCACTATCTCAGCATCCCCCCTAGGGACACCAAGCCTCTCGAAGACATCAGCCACAAACCTCCTGAGCTCCCTGTGGTCGACTCGAACATACTCCTCAGGTGGAGCAGGAACCTTCTCATACTCCAAGCAAGCCACCACACCCCACAAGACAGAAGAGTAAATAAGCTTTAGGAAGCCCAACGGTACACAGAGCCTCCACCCACTCCAACCAGCAGAGCACATGCGTGAGCAAGCACCACGCCCAGGAACCTGGCACCTGCCAATCCACAGAAGCCATATATACGTCTTCCAGGTGTATAGCTTGGTGTCGGCTTGGGCCACATCTATGTAGATGTCAGGGTCTATAGGCTAGATCTATCAGCCTACAGAGAAGTCAAGCTCTTAGTTGATACAGGCTCTACGTTCACATGGGTATCAGGGAGGCTACTGAGTGAACTCGGAATAACACCCATGAGGGAGAGGGAATTCAGGACTATAGAGGGTAAGGTAGTCAAGAGGCCTATTGGGATGGGTGTGGTTGAGTGTATGGGTGAGAGAGCACCAGCTATCCTCGTGTTCGCAGGGGAAGGTGATGCTGAAGTCCTCGGGACACACACGCTAGAGGGCTTAGGGCTTGAAGTAGATCCCATGACGAAGTCCCTCAGGAGAACTGAGGCCATACTAGCAGTCTAGCCTTTTAGTGTTGTGAGAACAGCTAGCAGCTATAGCAATCCACTGGCAAGCTTAACACCAAGCTCCAGGAAGCCCGGGCAGCGAGTTGCCTGATGTCCATTAGGGCTTTTCACCCACATATCCAGTGTCATATGCTGTGCTGCGCCACTTTGAGGCTACTTCAGAGCCTCTTCAAGCTTCTTGAAGAGCCCGTAGAGCCCCTCCCTATAGAACCTCATGATCACTATGACTATGGCTGCGAACACAACCATCCTGAGCTCCCCGTACTCTCTCGTCAGCTCTGAGATGAGCTCTATGAACGGCGCCCCTATGATGGGCCCCTCCAGCGTGCCGAATCCCCCTATGATTGCCATCATTATTATCATGGCCATCTCATTGAACTTTATCATAGCTGGGCTCAGGAGCCCCACGTAGTGGCCGTAGAAGCTGCCTGCCAGCCCAGCCATGAAGCCTGTGAGAGCAAACACCCTCTTCTTCCACTTAAACGTGTCTACGCCCATGACTGCAGCAGCCACCTCATCATCCCTAATGGACCTGATCAAGTAGCCTACCCTGGAGTCCACTAGCTTCTTGGTGAAGAGCAGCAGCAGCACAGTCAAGGCCAGGAACGTGTAGAGGTGTGGCTGTGCTCTCGGAGTGTTGTAGAGGAATGGGACAGAAAGCCCTAGGTCTCCTCTAGTCACCTTGTACTCCATTGCGATCAGGATCCTAAAGGACTCTGCGAACGCCCAGGTTGTCAAAGCCAGGTATATGGCTCTCATCCTGAGCGTAAGCACCCCGATCAGGTAGCTTACTGCTGTAGCAGCCAGAGACCCAGCTAGCATCCCAAGAGGAATAGGGACACCCAGGTATATCACGAGAAGAGCTGACGTGTATGCCCCTAAGGCTGCAAAAGCGTGGTGTGCTAGGGAGAAGAGCCCTGTGAGCCCAGCTATCAGGTTCCAGCTCTCAGCCATTATGATGTAGTAGAGGGAGACTACCAGGACATGGACCCAGTACTCGCTAAGCACAAGCGGGAGGAAGGCTACAAGAGCTATGGCAGCGACACCGGCTTCTCTCTTCAAGCCTTCACCTCTTAAACCTGTAAGGTGAGAAGGACTCCAGCTCGCTGAGCAGCTTCCCTCTGACAGCAGACTCAGCTAGCAGCTTCCCTACTGCAGGCCCCATCATGAACCCACCACTCCTCCAGCCCACTGAAACCCACAGGTTTTCTCCGACATCTCCTATAGCTGGCTTGAGGTCTGGTGTGCTCACGTAGTGCCCAGCCCACTGCCTTATTACGTTTACTAACGCCAGCTTAGGTATGAGCTTGATCAGGTACTTTGCTACGAAGGAGGCCATGTAGTGTGTTGCTGAGAGGTCCTCTGGAGTAGTGGGGATGTCCTCAGCATAGTAGTCTGCTAGAACCTCTCCTCTAGCAGACTGGACCACAGCTATCTTGGGGGTGACTATCAGGGGCTTGAGGAACGGCTTCAAGCTCTCAGTGACCACAGCCTCCTTCTTCACGACAGCTAGCGGGAGCTCTACGCCTAGCTTCTTGAGGAGCTCTATGCTGCCTGAGCCAGCAGCTATGATGACGACATCAGCTCTGTAGGCTCCTCTAGTGGTCTTCAGCTTGAAGCCCCCATCCACCTCTATGTCAACCACCTTCTCCCAGGTCTTAACAGCTCCTCCTAGCCTAGATATCCCCCGCCAGTAGCCCCACACCACGGAGAACGGCAACGCAACCAGAGCTTCAGGGTGCTCTACCACAGCAGCTACCTCAGAGAGGTCTAGGTATGGGGTGTTGAGCTCACTTGGGTCTATGAACCTCGCTTTCACCCCATACCTCCTCGCCATCTTGATGTTCTCCTCCATCCTCTCCTCTTCCTCTCTAGTGTAGAGCAGGAAGAGGTAGCCTGCCTTCCTCAGCATCAGGTTGTACCTGAGCTCCTGAGACAGCTTCCTCCACATGCTCATCGACTTGACAGCTACCCTAACATAGCTCTCGTCTCCATGAAGTGTCCTTATCCCACCGAAGCCCCTCCCTGTGCTACCTGACCCAAGATATCTCTCCTCCAAGAGGACTACACTCCTACCTATTTTAGCAAGCTCATAGGCTGCTGAAAGCCCCTGTATCCCGCCGCCTACAACAGCGTACTCGAAGCTCTCAGCGCTCATCTTCACCCACCTCAGCTAGAGCTACTAGGGGGACAGGCTTTACTGGAGGCCTCTGGGTTGGGAGCTCCCCGCTCCACCCTGTCTTCTCGCGGAGGATCTCAGCTACGATGGGGAGGCACATTCTCCCCTGGCATGGGCCTGTCCCAACCCCCGTAAACCTCTTTATGGACTCTATGTCCCTGTAGCCCAGCTCTATGGCCTTGAGGATGTCCTCTAGCGTGACATCCATGCAGAAGCAGATGGCTACCTCCTTGGCCTTCATGCTCCCAGCTCCTCAGCTAGCAGCTTACCTGCCTCCTCTCCACCCCTCAATGCATCAAGCACGCTTCCAGCTCCAGCTGCAAGCCCAGCCACGTAAACGCGGCTCCTGATCTCGCATGCTCCCCCGCTTAGCTCCCCTCCCCTGAAGCCTAGGAGCTTAGCTAGCTCCAGAGCTGGAACAAGCCTACCTGGAGCTACAAGGAGGTCTACCTTGATGAGCTCTCCGCTAGGCGTCCTAACCCCAGTTACCCTCCCCCTCCCGACCGCAGCAGACCCCTCAGGAACCTTGAC
>QMWA01000153.1 GCA_003661385.1 Thermoproteota archaeon
GCTGAGAGCAATGCTAGCAGACACAATAGGAGCAGAGGCGCTCAGCATAGCAGATATAGCCGAGAGAAGCAGCGGAGATGTGGCTGGAGTAGCAATGGTATCAGATAGGAGGCTGTCATCTAACAGGATGCTCCTGACTCTAGAAGACACTACCGGAACCACAGCAGCAATCATAGACACCAGGAGGATCCCTAAGGCAAGAGAACTCGTCACAGACATCGTGATAGGCTTCAGGGGAAAGGTCCTAAAGCAGGGGCTCATAGCAGTCAACAGTATAGTCTACCCCGGAGAGGCAAGCTACAGCAAGCCAAATCGCTCAGAAGAGCAGGTAGCAGCCATCCTGCTAGGGGACTTCCACATCGGAAGCAGCTACTTCCACCTAAAAACCTACAGGAAGCTCGTAGAGTGGCTCAAGGGAAGGTCATACAGACCTGAGGAGAGAAGGCTATCTGAGATTGTAAAGTATATGGTGATAGCAGGAGATCTAGTGGATGGAATAGGAGTCTATCCAGGTCAAGAAGGCGAAATAGAAATACCAGATGTCTACAAGCAATACGAGGCTGCAGCTGAGCTCTTAAAGGAAGTCCCAGACTACATAGACATAGTGTACTCGCCTGGAAACCACGAGCCAATGCTAGATATAGAGCCACAGCCACCTATAAAGAGAGAGCGGGTAAAACCACTGTTAGAAGAGCTTGACATCAAGCTGATACCAAACCCAGCCTACATCAAGCTGAGTGGAGTGCTCTTCCTAGTATACCATGGAAGAAGCCTTAACGGCTGGATATCAAGCTTATTCGGCGCAGGAAAGTATACAGCAAGCGACATCTCGAGAGCAATGAGAGCAATGCTCCTAGCAAGGCACCTAGCACCAATATACGGATCAGCGCCAATAGCCCCCCAGGAAAAAGACACACATATAATAGAGCTCATGCCAGACGTGCTACAGTGCGGGCACACACATGTGGCAGCAACAACAAAATACCAGGGAAGAGTGCTAGCCTGCACAGGAGGCTTCCAGAAGAAGACACCTTACATGGAGGCTATGGGAATACACCCAACTCCAGGGCTAATTCCAGTGGTCCAGCTGGACACACTAGAAGTCAGGGTAGTGGACATGAACTCAGCCCTATGACAGCACTAAGTCCCCGTTCTGGAGGATCTTTAATACCTCATCGGGAGGCGGAGACATCTCAAGCACGGCAAACGCGCTACCACCACCCTCCAAGTGCACTAAGTCTATCTCTAGCAGCCCTAGCGATGCGAAGTACTTGAGAACCCTCCTAATAGACCTCATGGACAGCGGATCCAGCTTGTTCTTTTCACAGATCTTCTTGTATATCTCGTAGATCAAGCCTGTGTGAGCTGGCCTACCATGCCTATCCCTGTACTTGAATGCTATCGCGACCGAAGCAAGCACAGCCTTCCTCTGGATAGGAAGAGCTGAAATGAGGTCAAAGTACTCATCTCTCTCAAACTGGTCGCGAGCACGCCTCACATGCTCCAACTTCACCACCCCCGACCTAGACTGCTCAGCATACTCCCCAGCAACACGGAGAAGCTGAATAGCCTTCCTAGCATCACCACTCTCCTGAGCGACAAAAGCAGCAAGATAAGGGACAACCTCAGGGTCAACAGCACCAGGCTGAAAACCAAGCTCAACCCTCTGATAGAGGATCTCACGGAGCTCAGAAGCGCGGTAAGGAGCAAACCTAACGGTAATAGGGTTCAAGGCACTTGTGATCTTAGGGCCAAGCTTCTCCATAAAGGTAAGAGAGTTAGATACACCAACCAGCGTGACAGAAGCAAGGCCATTCAAGTCTCCATTGATCCGGACAAGAGAGTAAAGGAGGTCATCACCAGACCTCATAACAAGGTTATCAAGCTCATCCAAGACAACAATCTGGATGCACTTATGCTCAGAGAGCAAAGAAATATACATCTCATAAAGCTCATCAAATGGAAGGCCAACAGAAGGAATTGTAGGGTCAAAAGACTTGCACAGCCTGCTCATAACACGGTAGCCAGTCCTGACCCAGCCACAGTTCACGTAGTCAACACGGACAGGCGCCCCAGAGGCCCTAGCAGCAGCCTCAAGCCTACTTATGACAAGCTTTATGCAAGCGGTCTTCCCAGTCCCAGGAGGGCCATACAGGAACAAGTCGACAGGAGGCTCACCATAGAGCGCCTCCCCAAGGCTCTCCTCAACTTTCTCAACATGAGCCTGCCTAGCGGGGAGATCCTCAGGCACGAAGTCGTCTGAGAAAACTTTTCTGTCCCTGAATATCCTTGACTCTCGCGCTACCACCGCCCTCTGCAGCAACAGGATCCCCCGTAGGCATATATACCTTCCCCACCAGGTTTGAATAGTATTACGATATTAAAGCAGATTTTAATGTTAGAAAGGAAAGCTGATCACCAAATGTCCACCACCATAATCTGATACAGCCAATCATATTAGATGAAGGATGTATTATAGTTAAGAGTAATATAAGTGGAGGGAGAGCAAGCCAGATACCAGCATAAGAATATAAGAAACAATGCACTGAAGCACAGCAGAAAAGCAGAATAAACAAGACAAAAACAGCGCTAACACACATAACTCTAAAGATATTAGCTGATCTCCGAGAGAGGAAGGCAAAACACAGAGCAACATGAGAATAAAAATGGGAAACAGTGATCTCCAATAGTTTAACACGCCCACAAGGACGTGAGAGATAGACGTGAGAAACCACACCACAGCAAGCAACACAGCCATGCAGCAAGGTAGATGGAAGTAGGCAAAGCAACCCAGGCATCAGGTTAAGCAGCAACCACCTATAGCCGGGAGAACACAAGCTACCTACGAGACTTCATTGAAACAAACCTCAGAGCACCCCCAAGCTCATGTCTTCCTCCCCCCTCCATCACAATGTGCAGAGCCTTACCTGGATCTATGACAACTGCTCCAGCAAGCTCGTCAGCACCATACCCGAAGAGAACCTCTGTAAGAGGGGTGGTAGGGCCCACCACTATAGTGTAGCCAGCACTAGCTTTCAGAAGCCTCTCCAAGCTCTTGTTAACGAAAGCGCTCCCGGAGATCACAGCTAGATCACATGAAGACAAAACCTCTTCATAAGCTTCGTCAGGAAGAACCCCTGGCATAGGCCTCTTCTCCAACACAATAGGAGACTCAACATATTTCAGAAGAGGCTTAAAGTAGCCTACAAAGACCACCTTTCTACACTCCTTCGAAAGCTCAGCAATCCTCCTGGACACATTGATAACCTCGTACTCTAGAGGGGCTGCAAAAGCATTGATGGCAGCAGTTCCGATAGATGCCTCAGAGAGATTCCATGACCTAGCCAAGTCAACTAGTTCAAATGCAGACTTCCTCCATAAGCCTCCACAACACCCTGGGACACTATGCCACTCCCTGAAGACATAAGCAACACCAGCTCCACCGGTATCCAAAGCAACACACGCGTACTTAAGGCCTAAGGCGACAGCCATAACACCACAGTCCTCAAAGCTATCCTTAACCCAAGAGACCACATCTTCTACCAGAGGCAAGGCAACCCCCACAGCAGGCATACATGAATAAGCTCATACACCAGAGCCCAAGACCACATCTAGGACATCACATAGCCTATCTACCACAGTGACCTCAGGAGGATAAGGCTCACACCAGACTCTCTTAAGCGGGCCAGTAAACCTCACTAAAATAGCTCTAGCACCACGATCCACAGCCTTAGAAACCCTCCTAGGCTTGTCGTCAACAACATACGGGACAGCACCATGAGCAGAAGCAAGCTCAATAGCCTTGTCGACAACGCAGCCATCAAAGTCCTCGTGAGCGACATACAACCCATCAGTAGCGGCAAGAAGCCCACTAGCCTCAACCCTCCTCCTCTTAACACCTGGGATTACATCTGAGCCGCATACTATATACACCTTAAAGCCGGCTTCCTTCAGCCGAAGCAGCACATCAAGAGCACAGTCCACGACAGTAGTAAGCTGTGTCCTCCACTCAAACCACATCAAGTGAAGCCTGCTGAGCTCAGCTGAAGACAGCTCAAGCCCCCACCTATCTGAGAAATACCGCCCCCACCACAGCTCCCTGCGGTAATCCTCCTCAACCTCCTTCAAGTCCTCAAGCTCCATGAGCTCAGCAACAGCAACATCAGCCTGAGAAGAAGACAGGCCAACAGCCTGACAAAGCTTCCTATAAACATCGGGAAGACAAGTATAGCTATCAACAAGTGTGCCATCAAAGTCAAAGCACACAACACCAACCAAGATAACACCATAGACCATCTGCTACCAGAACTTAAACCCAGTAGCATTTCATATAACAAACACGTTATATGAAGCATAAGAGGCTACAGCAAAGAGCCCAGCCAGGCATCACTATAAGTAAACACCCAGCTTAGAAGAAACCCACCCCCACCCAGCATGTCCACCAACTCCAATCACATCGAAGTGACAACAACCTTACCA
>QMWA01000154.1 GCA_003661385.1 Thermoproteota archaeon
GGATAGGCAAGCCCCTCCTAGAAATAGAGCTGGCAGGAGGCTACATAGCCTCAGTCACAGTACTGAGGAGCGCACCATGCGGAGAAACATGGTACCTGGCTCAGAGGATAAAGTGGAAGAAGATAAACCCCAGGGAGGAGCTCTACGATGTGATAGCGAAAGCCCACCACACTTACCCGTGTACAGCTAGCATGGAGGTAGACCCTGAGATAGGAGAGCCAATCCTACATGAAGGAGGCTACGTGGCCAGAGAGGCGGTTGAGAAGGCGATAGAGGAGGCTCTCAAGAGGAGGCAGAGGACCTAGCCTCCCTGCTCTCAACCCTATACCTGATTATAGTCTTCAGCTTATTCTCTGGGACACGCCTGGGGTCAGACAAGTAGACTTCATGGTGTGGGCCACAGGCTACGAGCCCCCTCTCCTCCAAGAGCCTCATTATCCTCTCTATAGTCCTGCCTTCACTCGAATATGGGCCTACATGCAGGGCTTGAGCACAGACCCCGACCCTAATCTTCTCAAACCTGACCTCTTCAGCTTCCCTCACACCCTTCCCCACACTCCTCCTCTTAGCTTCCTTGACATCCCTCTCAGAGACGAAATCAGGCATCCTTATCATGAGCTTCCACCTCCACTCCTCGCGAGGCACTTCAAGCAGCTGCCTCTCGCCCTCAGCCCACCATGAAGCCTCCAGCGGAGCTACAACAAAGTCTCTGCCCCTCCTCTTCAAAGCCATCTTAACACCATAGGCAACAGAGTAGATGGCCTTAACCTTCCTCTGAAACACGCTGCCACCAGGAGCCCCCTGCCCCTCAACAGTTAGGAACACTCCCTCACCCAAATCCACGACCTCAGGCTCCTCACCAACCCCATAGTACTCCCTATACACCTTCTTCAAGTCGACTTTACCCATGAACACACCCCGAGTCTAGCGCCTACAGCCTAATAAGCTCATGTGATGTACACTCTACACCTCTTAAGCACGTCTACGAAGCTCTCCAAGTCGAGTGAAGAGAGCTTCTGTGCCAGCCTCAAGTCACCTGTCTTCATGAAGAGCTCTACTGCAGCCTGGACGTGCCTCGGTAGCTTCTCAAACTCCCTTCTATCCAGGCTCCTAGCCCTCAGCTCATAGAGCTCATCCTCAACAGGATCTAGCAGCATCCTCCTCACTTCCTCAACCTCTCTAGCTGAGTACACGTGTCCCGTATCACTCTCATACTCCTCCAGTGCTCTAGTGAAGTCGTCTAGCAGCCTGCACCTCACAGCTTCAGCTAGAACCCTTATAGCATTCATAACCCTCACTCTCCTGTACTCTGAGCGCCAGGAGCCTACACTGAGTGCACCTCTGTTCTCTGTTAGAACAACACACCCTCTTCTCCTAGCTACCGTGAGGCATAAAGCCTCAGGATAGTCTACTCTCCTAGCGTGAGGAGTTGAGATGGATGCCTCCACAAGCCTCCTAGCTTCCTCTGCCTCGTCTACTGTCTCAGCATATATGGCTGCAGCTTCCTCACCGAGCAGCCTAGAGACATACTCCAGTGGAGCTGATGTCCTAAGCTCATCCAGGACATCTCTGAGCACGTAGACTGGCTTATACAGCTCAGTTAAGGTAAACCTATGCCTGTACCTAGACCAGTCTATGAGAAAGCATGAATCTGGTATGCAAGCTAGGGGCATATCGCAACACCGAGTTTCCTCAGCAGCTCTGTGAACTCGTCTACAGTAAGCCCAGCTATCCTAGATGCAACCCACCTGTCACCATACTCCACATAGTTGAGGACAGCTACCCTAAGCTTAGCTGGAAGCCCCTCTAGAGCCATAGGGTTAAGGCTCCTTCTCCTAATATCCCTCTCCTCCTCAGCTAGCTGCATGCCTCTAGAGTAAGCTCTCCCACCTTAAATACCTTCATCTAGGCTGCAGTACTCTAGCTGATGCCTCCAGCAGGCCTCATGTAGCAGAGCCCTCTAGCGCACACCTTCCTGTTGAAGCTAGCTGCCTGAGGCGTCAGCGCTGAATGGAGCAGGGGAGGCTGCAGCATGGGAGCTGAGGTGGCTTAGTGTAGCCTGCAGGTACCCTTTTAAAGCGTCATGGAGCTAGGGGCTTGATGTGAGATGGGGTTCACTGAGGTTCTTTCCCTCCTAGCTAAGCTAAGCTTGTTCTCCTTCATGGTGCTCATCGCACTCATATACTCTACTGCCAAGTCTGGTGTCAGAGGTGGCGTGATGCTCATAGGCGCTCTAGCTGTTGGGATGGGTGCTGCTACGGCTCTCAGAGCCTTCTCACTAGTAAGCTCTCTGTCTCTCACGTCGCTATCCTGCCTCATTGTAGGCTTGTGCTATGTGGTTATATTCCTTACTCCACCTAGGATAGGGCTTATGGAGAAGATTGGAGCCTCACTGGGGGCCTCCCTCCTCGTGTACTTCACCTTAGAGCTGCTAAAGACCTTAGGCATTGCGCTAGCTGACAGCTTCCTAGCAAGCACCTCAGTCTTCTTCATCCTATCTGGCTTAGTCCTCCTGCTATCTGCTAGAGGGAAGCCCAGGCAAAGCTAGCCCAATCCCCCTGCCGAGCTCCAGGGTTTCTCTGGCGTTGTGCAGCATGTCATGGTTGTTGTTGAAGAACACGTAGATCCTCTCTGGCTTGGCTGCAGCCGACTTAGCTAGCACCTCTGCTATCTCCTCTCTGGTGTAGCAGTAGCTATACCACTCTACTCTCCCGTGCAGCCTAGCGTAGACTACTCCGCTCGTGTTATATGCTTCAAACATCTTCTCAGGGCTGTCAGGGGAGACTAGGGTTATCCCAAGCTCCCTAGCCCACTCTATGGCCTCGTCTGTGAACCAGTCCAGGCTCCTAGGCTCGAGAGCAAGCCTCCAGCCTAGCTCTTCAGCATACACCTCAACTCTCCTCCTCACCCCCTCGCTAGCTCTGACAGACGGGGGAAGCTGAAACAGGTAGAAGTCTATCACGTCGTCTAGAGGCTCGAAGAGCTTCTTGAACTTCCTCCAGGTCTCGAAGGCCCTCCCACCCATCTTCCTGAAGTGTGTTATGCTCCTGTGAACCTTCACAGCCCACCTGAGGCCTCTCCCCTGCTTGCTCCAGCCCTTAACCTGGCTTGGAAACGGGAACCTATAGAAGCTAGCGTTAAGCTCGACAGCGTTCAGCCCAGAGCTCCTAGCATACCACTTGAAGCCATCTGGATTCCACACATAACTCCAGCCAGAAGTCCCAACATACAGCTCCAACAAGACACCAGCAGCCTACCCTAGACCAGCTTTAAGTACACCACCAGCTAGCTGCAGCACGTGAGCTGAGAGAAATAGGTGGATGCAAGCGCTAAGATGCCTTCCTGAGCTCAGCTAGCAGCTTCCTCAGCTCCTCTATGTTCCACTCATGTGCTGTCCTCCTCCTCTTGTCCACTGGTATCTTGAGCTTCCTAGCCTCAGCTAGGGTGAGGCCAGCTTGCTTGAGCTCCTCTAAGCTGAACCCCCTGCCTGCTCTGACCTTAAGCCCATGTGCACCATAAACCTTGACTGGCCTAGGCTTGCCCATGGGCTTCACCCCGCTTCATACACCAGCTTACCCCCCTTTATAACAGTTTCAACCAGGTTTGTGCCAAGATGGTATGGTATGTGCTCATAGCTCCTAGCATCCAGGACTATGATGTCAGCTTTCTTCCAGGGCTCTAGGCTCCCAACCTCGAGCCCACGCCCTACTGCATGTGCTGCATTGACTGTCGCAGCCACGATGGCCTGCTCTGGTGTCATCCTGTACATGAGGCAGGCAAGCTGGACTACGAGCTGCATGGACTCAACCCAGCATGCTGGACTCAGGTCTGAGCCCAACGCAATTGGGAGCCCAGCTTCAATGTACTTGGAGGCCTTAGGCCACTCCTCCTGCATGGTGCACAGCAGGATGCTTGGGAGGAGGACTCCAATGCACCCTGCTTCAGCCAGGGCCCTCAGCTCCTCCCTCGTGGTATGTGCTAGGTGGCTGACGACAGCCTTAAGCTCAGCTGCAACCCTAGCTCCACCAGTGTGAGAGAACTCGTCGACGTGCATCTGAGGCTTAAGCCCCCTCTTCAACCCAGCCTCGAGAACAAGCCTGCTCTCCTCAGGGGAGAACACACCCTTCTCACAGAAGACGTCACAGAACTCAGCTAGCTCAGCTGCCTTCTCAACCATCTCTCCAGCAACGAGCTTGGTGTACTCGCTTGAGCTGAAGCCCTCTGGGACAGCATGAGCCCCCAGGAAGGTTGGAACCAAGTCGACTGGGTGTATGGCATCCAGCAGCTTGATGGCCTTGAGCATCTTGACCTCACCCTCCGTGTCGAGGCAGTAGCCTGACTTCACCTCGATTGTGGTGGCTCCATGCTTGAGCATGCTGTCAAGCCTAGGCCTAGCCTCCTCAACAAGCCTCCACACGCTAGCAGCTCTAGTCTCCCTGACAGTCCTGAGGATCCCACCC
>QMWA01000155.1 GCA_003661385.1 Thermoproteota archaeon
AGCCTCCTTCTCAGCTTCCTTACCTGTCTCTCAGCTCTCTGAACTGTGCTTCTGCTTCTCAGGCTGTCCGATGCTTTGGAATCTACTAGGTGCCTTTTGGGCGGCTTTCCAGCTGCTAGCTTGATGGCGTTCATGCTGTGTGCTGGCTCTGTAGCTGTGGCTTTAGCTTGGCTCCGCAGCTTATGCAGTACTTTGCTTGCCTGGGGTTGAGGTGGCCGCAGCTCGGGCACTTTTCGCCTTCTGCTATCAGCCCCTTTGCCTTGAGTATCTTCTCCTCTACATCTGCTCCACTGAGGTGCATGTATATTGCTGGAGTCCTTGATGAGGGGGACCAGCCTGCTATGATCCTGAGCTCAGGCTCCCTCAGGATCTTAGCTAGCTCAGTCATCCTGCTGTGCCTGAACAGGTGGAGTGTGACCTTCTTCCTGACTCCAGCTCTCTCAGCTAGCCTCTTGATGAGCTTCCTCAGCCCATGGTACCCTAGGGCTCCAGCTCTGGAGGTCCATAGGGGTGCCTGAGGGTCCTCTCTTCTAGGGTGGTACCTGAGCCAGTCTCTTAAGGCTGGAGCTGAGTCCACTAGCCTAATTCTCCTCTCCCCAGTCTTCCCTGAGACCACTATGACCGCACCATACCTGTCGAAGCTCACGTCACCAACTCTGAGGCTCAGCAGCTCCCCAGCTCGCACCCCACTCTCATAGAGCACTAGGACTATAGCCCTGTCTCTAGGGCTGCTAGCTGCCTCAGCCATCCCCTCAACCTCCTCCCTTGTGAGGAGCATCCTGGGAAGCCTCCTCCTAGCCCTGGGCTTAGCCCACTCAACAGCCTTAGGGTACCCTCTGCTCCCATAAAGCCACTTGTAAAACCTCCTAACCAAAGTCAGGTAGAGTGCTCGAGTAGACTCACTGACCTCCAGGCTGCTAGCCCACCTCACCAAGTCCCTCCTAGAAGCCTTCCTGAAGTGCCTGCTGCCAAGGTAAGCTGCAAGAGACCTAAGAGCCTTAACATAGTTCCCCAAAGCGCTCTCAGAGACACCCTGAGCCCTAAGCTCAGCCAGGAAGTCCTCTATAGCCTCCAAGTTGCCCTCAGAGATCCCGCTAGCCATGCTACAGGCCTCCACCACCCATGCTTATTAACCTTGCCTCAAGTCAAGGCTATGGGCGATAGCCTTGACCTATTGCGCGTGCAGAAGCCTACACCTTTGCAGGTGCTATAGCCCTCTAGAGGACATGGGATGCCTGGGATTTCTCTAGGTTCTAAGCGTAAGCATAAAGCACTAGCCGCTTATGGTAGAGTTGAAGAGAGGTTAAAATGGCTATATTAGATACAAGTGTCGTCATTGAGCGGGTTAAGAGGAGAGAGGAGATAAGGGAGGATGTAACTGCAGTGACGTTTGTGGAATATCCGAAGATCGTGTACTACAAGAAGTTTCATGGTAGGATCCTGTCTCCTGATATTGCAGACTTCGTGTTAGCTCATAGAACTCAAAGTAAGCTTGTAGCGCGCGAGCGCTAGTGCTACTTAGCGTCCATTGTTTTCATACTTTTGACACCGGCTTAACTCGTGTCTAAACCAGTATACAGCTGCCTAAGCTATAGGAGCATCCTTTAGGGGTCTGATGCTATCTTCTTGAGTGCTCTGGTGAGTGCTGGGAATGCTGCCTCTACCTCCTGTTTTCCCGCCTCTTTCACCAAGTCTATGTCTCTTAGGCTGTGTCTCCTCAGCCAGCTTCTTATCTCGCTTTTATCTGCTTTTACTCTCTCACTGTAGGTCAGCTCTATCAGCTTAGCTATGTTCTCCTCTATGCTTTTGTGTTCTCCCATCACAGCAAGATACACCTCAGCTTTTCTGCTGTCCCTTTTAGCTTTGAGGAGCCAGTAGCCTTCTGTCAGCTTCTCAGCTGATGTTATGTTTACTCCGTGCTCTCGGAGCTTCTCCTCAGCTTCCTGGAGGCTTTTGGCGTGCTCTCTGTCTATTATGATCAGGTACCTGCTGACTGCTACCTGGTCCATTAGCTTGGCTAAGGACCTAGCTACTATGGTTAGCCCTGTTCCAGGGCTGATGGGTGGCTGAGGAGCCCTTAGTGTCTTACTGTGGTCGTACTTCTCGGCGATTGCCTTCAGTATTCTAATGTCTCTACGCCCGTTTCCTATCAGCGCGTAGGCGTGGGCTGCTGGAGTGAGCTCTCCCTCGATGACGTTCATAGCTCAAGCTCCTCGATTATCTTCCTGGGGTCTACTCCGCTCTCTAGGATGTCTTCTATGTCATCAAGCGTTAAGGCCTTGTACTCCATTACATCTTGGGGGCTCTTCCTCAGCACTAGTACTCTACAGTCTCTAGGCCTCACTACGGTTATGGTGTGTAGGACATCTATGCTATGTGTGCTTACAACAACCTGTCTCCTAGATGAAGCTAGCCACCTGAGGACCGACTCTAGGAGGCTTGGGTGCGCTGCTACCTCCAGGTCATCCTAGAGGAGCAGCTTAGGCTTCAAGTACTCTACAAGCATGTAGATGAGAAGCACCCTCTTAACGCCTTCGCCTAGAGAGCCTACACCAATGTATAGTGGCCCAATTTCCTCACTGACCTCCTTCCTAACACACAGCTCATTCCTCCTGATGGTGACCTCAGTGAACTTGTCGTATACTGCTGGCGCTATGATGTCCTGGACAGCTCTTCTATGAGCCCCCTCCTTCTCAATCCACGAGAACACGTCGTCTCTCATGACATAGGAGCTTATCTGAGCGTAGGCGCTAGAGTCGTTAGGCACATATAGTGCAATAGGGCTCCTCTTCAGGTCAGCGCCCATCGATGCGAGGAAGCTCTCATAGCTGCTTGACTCAAGCTCTACACCATCAGCCAGCACCCTCAGAAGATCCCTTTCAGAGCTGATCTCAACTTGAATGCTCTCTATAGACACTTCCTTGAACCCAAGAGCAGCTTCAGCACAAGATCCAATTTTAGTGGGGATGCTTGTCTTAGCCTTCACTCCGAGCCTGTACTTCAACACAGCAGTGCCTGCATATCCATAAACGAGTAGTGACCACTTCCTGCCCTGCTCCCTAGCTGCGCTTCCACCATGTTTTTCTGCTATGAAATCGACCACCCCTCTGCCATAGGGTGGTGGAATGGTGTGAGGCAGAGGCATTGTGAGCATGTATAGGGCTTCGAGTACAGCCGTCTTCCCAACATTGTTCCTGCCTATCAAGACGTTGAAGCTGCTGAGCTCTAAGGGCTTAGCCAGCCTCCTAATCCCACGGAACTCAGTGATGTCCAGCTCCCTGACAACAGCCGAACCCAAGATCCTATCACCATGAAAGCAGCTTCCACCCATATATGCAGTCTCAGCCACTAATAAACCTGCTCCCAGCAGGAGTTTATGTGGTTTCCAGCGCCCTATCCTACTGTGGGTAAGGGTATGAGAGGCCTCAGCCACCTACTAGCCAGCATCCCTGCCTCCCGCTTCCCTATTCCCAAGACTTAGGTGGATTACGCTACTGTAGGGCTTCCTAGGGTTGAGAGACTGCTTCATCAAGGGGGGCTTACACCTGCTATGTCAGAGAGCTGGCTGCGATTTTTCTTTAAGAAGTGGTGTGGTAGCAGGGTTGCTCTTGGATGTGGTTGGGCTGCTTAGGAGGCTTGGTGTCTTTCCAGCTTCTAGGGAGGCTTTCCGCGTCTTCGCCTCTTGCTTGAGGGTTTTGCTTGGGTACTGTGGTGGCTTGAGGGAGCTTGCTGGGTGGGGTGCTCCTGTTTTAGGCGGGTTGTGTGAGCTGAGCTCTGGTGACTTGAGGTTTCTTGAGGCTGAGGCTTCTGGGAGTGGGCTTTCTGTCGAGGAGTGTCAGCTCTTGGTTCAGAGGCTTGTCCCGAGAGCTGAGAGGAAGAGGTATGCTGTGTACTATACTACTGGAGTGGGGGTGCGGTTCATGTCTGCTGTGGCTTGTAGCTACTTGAGGGGGAGGGGTGGTGTTGTCTTAGCTGACCCCTTCTTGGGGTCTGGTGTTGCTTTAGCTGCTGTAGCCCGTGAGCTTGGGGATAGGGTTGAGGCTGTTTGGGGTGTTGAGCCTTTGCCTCTGCCTGCTCTGGTTGCTTATACGGCGCTTGTTGACGCCTTGGGTGGGAGGAGGGAGCTTGTCAGAGTTGTTGTAGGTGACGCCTTTGATGTGGTTCCGAGGAGGCTTCCTCCTGGAGAGCTGCCTAAGGCTGATGTGATCTTGACCAACCCTCCTTTCACCAGGTGGATGCTCTTAGACAGCAGGTATAGGAGGTGGCTGCTTCAGGTTGTTGAAGGCCTAGGCTATGGCAGGTATGTTACGAGGAGGGAGGCTAGCCTCCAGGCTCTGTCTCTGTTCCTCTGCGACTACGCTCTGAGGGACGGGGGGCTTTTGGCCTCGGTTCTCCCTGCCTCAACCTTCTACA
>QMWA01000156.1 GCA_003661385.1 Thermoproteota archaeon
GTGTATGGCGTGGAGTATGATTGCAGGGCTTTGATAGGTGGCTTCCAGGAGGTTGTGGTGAACACGACAGCTGACGTGGTTGTGGTTGAGTTCAGCTCCAGGAACTACACGGCTAGGAGGATTGGGGGGCTGTTCAAGGCCTTCATCCCCCTGAGGGGTGTTCCAGAAGGCAAGCACACCCTAAAGGTCTACTGCATGAGAGGAGGGGAGGTGGAGGTCAGGGAGCTCGAGTTCACAGCCTACGACATCCCGAGCATCAAGCTCAAGCTCAGCTCAAGGAGGCTTGTGCTCAAGCACGTCGTGGTCGAGAAGTACAGGAGGTTCAGGGTGAGGGAGGTGTGCCCAGAGGAGATAGAGGTTGAGGCTGTGGTCGAGGACAGCTCCCCAATCCTAGGAGTCAAGCTCCTCTACAACAGGCACACGGTGGAGATGGCCAAGCTCCCATCTGGAAGCTACTGGTGCAGCCTGCCAGCTAGCGTAGCTGAGGTCGGGGATGAGAGCATAGAGCTCAAGGCTGTGGCTGAAGACGCCTTCCACAACATCGGCCTAGCTGGAGCCAGGGTCGAGGTTGAGGTTGAAGCCCTCGTGATAGAGGGCGTCCCGCTCCACAGGCAGCCTCCAGGGAAGCCGTGGTGCCTCCCAGCATGCATCCAGATGCTGCTAGACTACTACGGATGCACACCTCTGCCATCACAGGAGGAGATAGCTGAGGTGTTGGGGGAAATGATAGTCGCGCCGTCCCTGATAAGGTACCTGAGGACCCTGGGCTTCACCATAGTAGGGTACGAGTACTGGAGGCCTGAGGAGAGGCTGCATAGGGCCATAGAGTTCCTCACCCAAGGCTACCCGATCATAGTGAGCGTCACCATCCCAGGGTGGCAGGCAGGACACGCCCTAGTCCTCTACGGCTACAACAGCAGCAAGCAGGTCTTCTACGCGCTCAACCCCTGGGGGCGCAGAGAGGAGCTCCCCTACACGGAGTACAAGCTGAGAGGGAGGCCAATGATGTACCTGGTGAAGCCCCTGGGCTTAGGCGGCATCCTCTACAAGGCGTCTGCGCCAGGCTCCAGCAGCATGTGCTGCCCCAGCCTCAGCCTCATGGCCCCCCTGAGAGAAGAGCCCACCAGGTGGTTTAGGTGCATAGGGCTGTGAGCTTCCTCCTCTCCATGGCGCTTGTCTTAGGGGTGGCAGCATACGGGCTAGCTGAGGTGAGCAGGAGGAGCCAGGGTGGCTCGAGGGGCCTTGAGCCCCTGGCTGAAGCTGTGCTGAGGCAGCTCCTCGAGTCCCCTGGGAACTGGTCTAGGACCCCGCCTGAGCTGGGGCTCTGCGTGGAGGGCGAGGCAGGCCCAATCCCGTACCTCCTGGATGCAGCGAAGCTCAATAGGCTCCAGTCCATGGGCGAAGAGGAGCTGCTTGAGGCCCTCGGCCTGGAGGGCAGGCACCTGAAGATAGCGGTATACGTGTGGAGGCAGCAGCTCGGGAGGTTCACCCTGCTAGCTGAAGCTGGCTCAGAGCTGAGGGGGGCTGGCGCCACAGCTAGGAGCCCAGCTGCCATAGAGCTTGGAGGCGAGCTCAAGCAGGCTCTGGTTGAGGTTGAGGTGTGGGGTGGGTGAGCTTGCACAAGCCTCTGCTTGCTTCGCTGCTGGTGCTTATTGGGCTGGGGGCTGTGGTGGCTGTAGCTGGGGTCAGGCCCCTGGCCTTGAGGCTGAGGCTTAGGAGGCAGGCTCAGCAGGCTGCTGAGCTCTTGGCCAGGGAGATCCAGGAGCTGACTGAGGCCTACAGGCTTGGGGCCAGGCTGGGGGAGCGATACGTCACCCTGCCTAGGGGTGTGGTGGACCTGATAGAGGTGAATGGGACCCACGTCTGGGCTAGGGCCTCAGCTGGCAGCCTGTGGGCCTCAGCTTCAGTTGAGCACGGCTCCCCCCTGGTCAAGGGCAGCTTCAAGCTCTCATCTGGCGTCGTGCTCCTCAAGCTCGAGGGAGATGAGATCAAGGTGGGGAACCTGGGTGGTAGCTGATGGACCTGTCTCCAGCTGAAGCCCTAATAGGCTGTGTGATGGTCACCCTGGTCCTGGCTGCTGGCCTCACATCCCTCAGCCCCAAGCAGGATAGGAGGCAGCTTGCCCTGGGGCTGGCAGGCTCCCTGACGCCCCTGGCTGAGGAGTACCTGAAGACTGGGATGGGCTTAGGTGAGCTGAGGAGCAGGGCTGGGGAGTGGCTCCAGCCCTACGAGCTGGAGCTCAGCGTTGAGGCTGGCGCCAAGCTCATCTACATGCTTGGGGACGTGAGGGTTGAGCTTGAGGCCAAGCCATGCCAGCATGTTGAGGCCTCTGCCATGGCCCCGGTTCAGCTTTCGAGGGGTGAGCTGAGGGGCTTAGCCATCCCCTACAGGGATGTGTTCTACACTGGCTGCTGGCTTGAGTGCTACCTGGCTTTCCTCTATGAGAGCGGGGAGCCTGCTCCACCAGCACTCAAGGTCGAGGCCACTCTCTTAGATGAGGAGGGGAACACGGTTGTGGTGCTGGGCGGTGTGCCAGTGGACCCCTACGCCACGCTGTACAGGGTGAGGTGGCTGATACCCATGGAGCTGAGCTCAGGCAGGTACACGCTCAGGGCCGTTTACACTGGGCCAGGTGGGCTGTGGGCTGAGGCCTCAGCCCAGCTGCAGGTCACTCAGGTTGATGAGCCACCCAGCTTGAGCGAGCTAATCCCGAGCAGCTGGTGCTACAGGCTCGGCGACCTAGCTGAGCTGGCTGTCACGAAGCCTGGCGTTGAGTTCTCTGTGGAGCACTGGCTTAAGGGCCTCTACCTGGAGGGTGAGGCCTCAGGTGGCCTGGTCACCTTCAGGTTCAGGAGCCCAGTGAACCTGGCTCCTGGGGTGTATGTGGTTGAGGCTGCTGGCTGCAGGGCTCCTGTTGTCCTGCTGCCGTTCCCCGTCTATGTGTGGGCTGGGGTGGGAGGTTGAAGTGGAAGCTTAGCTTGCTTGCTGCAGCCACTTCAGCTGTCCTCCTGTATTGGGGTGTACTGTGCTTTTATGCTAGCTGGACTCTACTTGATGCTCCACTAGAGCTGGAGGACAGGTGGATCCTATACGCTAGAAGGAGGCTTCCCCCTGAGCTCGCTGAAGGCATCTCATCTGCTAAGTCACTTGATGAAGCTGCTAGCAAGCTTAATGCCGCTATGCTCCTCTACAGCATGCTGTCACTATTCCCTCTAGTGTCAGCGTACGTGTTCGATGAGAAGAGGCATGTGAGGGTGAGGCTATGAGAGAGAGCGAGAGGGACATGCTCTACGTGGTGCTTGCTATCCCAGCTGTTTTGGCACTTATAGCTCCAGCTAGGCTGGCTGCAGGCTCCAGCTGGCCTGTGCCAGCACTGACTGTGTTCCTGGTGCTAGCTGGCTTGAGGCCTGGGAGGATCTACCCCATCCCTCAGATTGTAGCTGAGATGCCAGCTGTCTACGCTGCTGTAGTGATGCTCCCGTCGAGCCAGAGCCTGCTTCAGTGCTGGCTGGTTGCAGCTACATCTACGTGCAGCGCGATGCTAGCTGAGCTCAGAGTCAGGAGCTTCCAGAGAGAGACAGCAGGGTACATCACACTAGCTATGCTGCCGCTGCCGGTAGCACTCCTCCTCAGCTCTCTTCTAGAGCTCCCAGCTCCACCAATCACAATCAAGGCTCCAAGAGAAGCTGCACTCGGTATACCACTAGCAGCAGCGCTATGGGCATTAAGCCTGCTACCAGCTAGGGGGAGAGCACCAGCTCGAGACCTGAGAGAGTCTAGGATCCGAGGGCTTAAGCTGATAGCTGAGCTGCTAGGAGTGGAGGTGTCGCTAGCTGAAGCTGAGGAAGGGCAGGAAAGCTGAGTTCTATCCTGCCTCCTTCAGCCCCCCAGATGAGGGGGCCGAGCTCATCAGCGGCTGCGCCTGGAGGGTCATTGATGGCAGCGAGTACATGCTGGTAGAAATACCCCAGCCCCCCAGAGAGCTGATGGAAGAGCTACGCAGCTACATAGAGGCGATGCTAGGCTCCAAGCCCATACGCGAGCTAGTAAAGGATGCAGTAATCAGAGCTGCGAAGGCAAGAGGCTGGAACCCACCCAGGGAGCTCCTGAAGGCAGCAACCTACTACCTCCTAAGGGACCTGGAGGGCCTGGGGAAGCTCACGCCGCTCCTCAAGGACCCTGAGATAGAGGACATCAAGCTCCCAAGCAGGGGCGACCGCAGGCTCTGGGTCATGCTATCAGGGCGCACAGGCTGGCTCCCAACTAACGTGGATCTCACTGAGGAGGAAGCCAGGGAGCTCGTGCTTAAGATGGATGAGCTATGCGGGAA
>QMWA01000157.1 GCA_003661385.1 Thermoproteota archaeon
ACCATGTACATAGCATTACTTGACCACATAATAAAGGCTCTAAAGTAGCTTTCATCTAAGCAGCCACCTTAGCTCTAAAGCTAGAAGCCACATGAGCATAGAAAGCATGACGAATCCTCTGAAAGCTATCGGCTTCCCTCGGAGTGCGGGATCTAGCAGGTAATCGATGCAGATAACTCTCTGAGAGCTTCCCCTTCATGGCTGCTAGCATCCCTTAGGGTTTATTAGCGGATCCTATATCCCGAAGCATCTAAAGTCTTTATTTGAGAGTCTAGCCACCTTGTGAGGATATTCTCTCCTCTAGCAGGCTGAACTCATGAGATCTCTGCAGCACAGTTGTCTTATGAAATGGTATTTCATAAGAAATACCATTTAGCAGCTTAGCTGCTAAATAGGCTACAATAACTGTGTGTTGATAGTTTTCCCTAAAGCAGCCTTTTACATCTCTCCGTGTGCTGAAGTGGTACTGGTGAGTATAGTCTATTCCCAGCTCAGAGCTAATGCTCCTCTACAGCAACTCTCTAGTGTGAGGTTTCTACGAGCTATATTCCGGTAGATACCCTTCTAAGCTGGCTATAATCTCGTGTGTGATGTGGTTTAGCCTCTTGTTCCACTTGAATTGTCCTTTGCGCGTGCGGCCATATTCTGGTTTTATTGTTTTGTTTACACACTGTGTTGTACTGATGTCTGTTTGTGCCGCCTTGTGGATGGCTTGGTGGACTAGTGGGGGGTGGGGGTTGTGTTCCAGCTGGGCTTTTTCCTTTAAAATATACTTGGCTTTATGGCAGCTAGGTACTCTATTGACTCTTTTACCCAGTCTGCTCTGAAGTTTTCTATTGTCAGGTACCCTCTATACCCTATTTTCTCGAGTTCTCCTGTGATTTCTGTCCAGTTGGCGTATCCTCTGTTGAGTGGCCAGTGGCAGTCTATTTTCCTGTCGTTGTTGTGTGCATGTATTGCTACCGTCACTGGTGCCAGTTTTTGTATGGCTTTCTCAGGGCTTATTCCTGTGAGAATGTAGTGTCCTATGTCCAGTACTGCTGATGCTGTGCCTACTGCTGATACGAGAGCGGCGTGCTCTTCTGGGGTTGATATCAGGGGCTTCTTCATGTGGGGGAACTCTTCTGGAAGCCAGTACCCCCTATATTCTCTCCTTACCAGGTTCTCCAGGCCTACTGCTATGTCTGCGTCTGATGCTTTCTCTGTTAGCCTCACGAGCGCTGCTATAGCTTCTTCCTCAGAGCTTTCCTCTGCCACCCACTGATATATTGTTACTGTCCCAGGATGTATTACTATGTACTCTGCTTCAAGCCTATATGCTGCTTCTATGGTCTTCTCTATAGCTTTCTCTGCTGTCCTTCTCTCTGATGGAACTGGACTTGCTAGGTTCAGCTCCATGAATGGAGCATGTACTCCTGCTGTCTTCAGCGAGGCTTCTTGCATCATGTCTTTTAGCTTCTTCCATTCCAACTTCTCAGCTGCTAGGAGGACTACGTAGCTGTTGAACTGCAGCTCTACTCTTGTGGCTCCAGCTTCTCTAAGCGCCTTCATTCCTTTCTTCCAGGACCTTGGCTTCATTAACCCTAGGTCAAGGGATGCTGCGAGCCTCATGGCGTGACCTCCTCCTCACCGGCTTCTATTGTCCATATTTTCACCTTGAGGTCAGGGTATTTTGATGCCAGCATCTTGGCTAGTTTGAGCAGTTTTTCTCTGCTGGGTGGCTGTACTTCCCTTAGCTTAGGGTCTAACGTGGTTGTGTTCCTGAACTGGTTTAGCCTTATGCTTCTTATTTTGCCAAGTGACTCTGCTACAGCTACGATGTGCTCTGGCTTGTCGTTTAAGCCGGGTACTACTGTGGTTCTTGCTTCGGTTTTTCTGCTGTGGCTTTGTAGGATTTCTAGGGTCTTGAGGAGCTTTTCTGCTATCTCCTCCCCCCTGCTGGGTAGCCCTACTGTCCTACCGAGGACATCTGGGATTGTTGGAGGAGCCTTTACATCCACCGCTATGAAGTCTAGTTTTTCAGCTAGCCTGCTTATGGCTGGTGGTATTGTCCCGTTTGTTGAGATCCCAGCTAGCTTACCTGATTTATGGGCGTAGTCTGCTAGGTGGGCTACTGCCTTCCACTGTAGAGCTGGTTCTCCTCCTGAGAAGTGTACTGCATCCGCTAGAGTGAATGCCTCGTCTAGTCTCTTCTTGATGTCATCTAAGGTGGCTTCTTCTCCTCCATATGGGCTTATCCCGCTTGGGTTCTGGCAGTATGGGCACCTGAGGTTGCAGCCTTGGAAGAACACGACGCAGCTTACCTTGCCAGGGTAGTCTACTGTGGAAATGTCTACAAGCCCCTGTAGCCTAGCCTTCTCCAAAGCATACCTCCCTTCTCCCATGTCTATGCTTGTCTTTAAGCTCTCTTGCCGCTTTCAGTCCCTGTGTACCAAGTGCTAGCGGCCCTTTAGCTTGCCTGCTCTGGCTGGCTAGCTTATTTAAATCAATGCAGCCTTCTCCAGGGCTGCTTCTGTCGCTTTCCCTCGTCTCTGCCCTCCGAGATCTAGGCTAACATCGAGGCTCAGAGCTTTAGGGCATCTAGGAGCGCGCTTCTAGACTCTAAGGCGGCTCTTCTAGGCCTGTTGCTTGCTTGTTTTTGTCCTCCTTATCTGGGAAAAGCTATTTATCCTGATGCTCTGTGCCTTGTATGCCTGTGGTGGAGGTTGTGAAGTCTCCTAACTGCCCTAGGTGTGAGGTTCTCATCAAGGCTCTTGAGAGGTTGGGTGTGGAGTACAGGGTTCTTGACTTGTCGTCTGTTGAGGATCAGACTGAGCTTGTGATGAGGGACATCTATATAGTGTCGACGCCAGCGCTCATAGTTGACGGCAGTGTCCACACATCAGATAAGCTATTCCCCTCTGGAGATGAGCTTGATGTAGAGTTCCTCAGGAAAGTTATCAGGAAATAGATTTAACTTTGGCTGTCCACCAAAACTTTATTTCGCTGCTGCAATTGAGTTAAGGGCTATGCTGGCTTCCGCTATGGTGTGGCCTCTGTTCTCATGCCATATTTGTACGGGATGGGGATGAGCTTGAGGAGGGCTAGAAGGCCTAGAAGCAGGCTTAAGGCTGAGGTTAGCCCGTTAACGAGGTGGCTTAGCGAAGCTAGAAAGGCTGATGAGCGTGGTATGCCTCTTGTGAGGACTACAGACAACCAGCTGATTCCCTTTGATAGGAGCTATATTGTGAGGTCTCTTGTGAAGGAGACTCAGCTTGCTGAAGAGTACTTTGGTGTTCAGCCTATTAAGGCGTATGAGGCTGAGGAGATAGCTGCTGAGGCTGAGGCTAGGATAAGGAGGATGGATCCGCCTTTTGTTAGCGGTGCTGTCATAAGGGAGGTTGTGAACAACATACTCCTGGAGAGAGCTGCGAAGAACCCCCGGTTCTACCTGTATAGGAACCTCTATGCTAGAGTTGGGCTTCCTGTGTATGATGCACATGAGATAGTCTTTTGGAGGGGTTTTGAAGCTAGGGAGAACTCGAACTTGGAGAGGAACCGCGAGACTGCGCATAAGAAGATGTCTGATAAGACGTATAAGGAGCTGGCTCTCTACCTCATGCCTCCTGAGCTAGCTGACGGCCACATCTCAGGTGACTACCACATCCACGACTTAGAGTACTTTGTCGACTCCCCATTCTGCCAGAACTGGGATCTCAGGATATTCCTCTATACTGGCCTTGTTGTTGATGGCTCAGGCCACTTTACAAGCGTAGCTGGCCCAGCTAAGCACCCTGAGGTTGCTATACTGCACTCAGCTAAGGTGTTGGAGGCGGCTCAAGTGAACTTCTCAGGTGGCCAAGGCTTCATGTACTGGAATATGTTTCTCGCCCCATATCTCGAGGGGCTGAGCTACAGGGAGGTTAAGCAGCTGGCTCAGATGTTTGTCTACGAGATAACTCAGATGTATGTTGCTAGAGGAGGCCAGCCTGTTTTCTCTAACATACAGCTTGTGCCTGGGATCCCTGAAATCTGGAGGGATGTCCCTGCTGTCAAAGCTGGGAGGAAGCTCAGCGACACCTATGGTGACTTCGAAGACGAGGCTAGAGCTTTGTTCCGCGCTGTAACTGAGGTCGCTTTGGAAGGGGACTACATGGGTAAGCCCTTTAACTTCCCGAAGAGGGAGTACCACTTCAGCCCTGATCTCATTGGGAGCGAGTATGAGGAGGAGTGGCTTCTCGTTCATAGGGAGATAGCTAAGTTCGGTGGAAGCTACATAGACAACATGGTACCCCCCTACAGGATGTATGGCCGTGGGGTTTCATGCTACCAGTGCTGTGCATATAC
>QMWA01000158.1 GCA_003661385.1 Thermoproteota archaeon
CCACCTGCCCCAGTAGCTCCTGAAGCTGAGATCAGGAAGCTTGTTGCTGACAGAGCTGAGCTTGAGAAGAAGAGGGGGAAGCTGAGGAGCCTGCTGGATGGGGGGAAGATTAGCGAGAAGACCTTCAAGAAGCTTGACTTGGAGCTTGAGGAGAAGCTGGCAGAGGTCGTGGAGAAGCTCAAAGCCCTCAGAGATGGGATCGAGAGGAGGCTATCTGATGCGAAGGCGGCGCTCGAGGAGAGGAAGCTTGAGAGAGAGGAGAAGTATGCGAGGATGGAGATCGGAGACATAAGCAGAGAGGAGTATGAGGCTGAGGAAGCCAGGATAAGCAGGGAGATCAGGATGCTGGAGGAGGAGATAGCCCAGCTAGAGGAGGCGCTAGAGGCTATTGGGGGAGAGAGCTAGCAGGCTGAGGACAGCAGCTGCGCTAGTGTACCTGAGAGCCCTGCATAAAGCTGTAGCCAGCCCTATCTGGGTCAGCTTCGCTGGCAAGAGGGTAGTAGTGTACCCTAGAGTATTCATGCCAGCTGGAACAGCTTCATCAGCCTTGATGGCTGGCTGCATAAGGCTTGAGGGGTGGGAGGAGGTGCTGGAGATAGGCTGTGGAAGTGGAGCTCTAACAGTGCTGCTAGCTGAGAGAGCTAGGAGAGTGGTCGCGGTGGACGTGAGCAGGAGAGCCTTGGCGTGCACCCTAGCAAACTTAGCCAGCTTCGGACTGCTTGAGAAAGCTGAGGTGAGGCTTGGGAGCCTCTACAGCCCCCTGAAGCCAGGAGAGGTCTTCGACGTGATAGTCTCCAACCCCCCTTACCTCCCTACCCCCAGAGGAGAGCACATGTGGGGAGCTGGCCTCGGCCTCGAGCTGCTCAGAGAGCTTGTCCTCGGAGCATCCAAGCGCCTCAAGCCTGGAGGGAGGCTATACACCTCAGCCTCGACCCTGACTCCAGCCACGCTTCTGGCAAAAGTTATGGGGAGAGCAGGCTTCGATGTCAGAGTGGCTGGAGCTAAGAGGACCCCACTCGACACGATTGTGGTGCTTGAGGGGAGGCTTAGGGCTCATACCTGAACGGGTGCCTAGCTGACTTCCCCAGTGAAGCTAGCTCGCCTACACTAGGCCTCCCTGTGAAGGCCTTCAGCAGCGCGTCCCTCATAGCCTTGTAGTTGTTTAGCATTACTCTCCTGGGGTTCACTGCATCAGGGTGCACGAACACGCTAGCGACTATGACCAGCTTGCCAGCTAGCTCCTCTGGGATGACCCTGCTCTCAACAGCCTCCTTGACAGCCATCTCAACGCCCTTCGTGGCATAGTGGTAGAACAGCTGGCGGTGCCTCTCCTTGACCAGCGGGGTGGTCGAGACCACAGCTACCCTGGGCTTGGTGTCGACTAGAGCAGGCTTCCTAGCTGGGTTCTCCTCCCTCAAAGCCTCCCTGAAGGCCTCGCCCACTGGGCCGTCTTCGAGGCCTGCCACCAGGTCTATGTGAGCTAGGTCAACTGACCCAGGGGTAGTCAGGGCTTCTCCCACCAGAAGGGTGAAGTCCTTGACAGTTGGCTTGAAGCTCACCTTCCCCAGCTTACTGAGCCTGCTCAGCAGCTCCATCTCAACATCGTATGGGGGAGACCCACCCTGGATGAGGGGGAGCCTCGTGTGCCCTACGTCGAAGCCCATAGCCCTCAGGCATGCCTTCACAGCTGAAGCCCCATGCCTGCCGATGAGCCTCAGCACGGTCTGGATCCTCCTCTGGAGCTCTCGTGCCTCAGCGACCCTGCCCTCCTTGAAGAGCCTGTAGATCTCAACCAGCTCCTCTGGGAGGACGTTTGCTGCAGCTAGTATCAGGCCATCCACCCCAGCTGCTAGAGCGCCCACCATGACCTCGCCGCTGCCACAGAGTATCGAGAGCCTGCCCCCAACCTTCTCGTATAGGGTTGAGAGGTAGGCTATGCTGCCAGATGAGTCCTTTATCCCAGCTACCCCATCTAGCTCAGCGAGGCCCTCGACAACCCACCATGGTATGCTGTAGCCTGTCAGCTGAGGTATGTTGTAGAGTATGACTGGAGCAGCGGTCTGGCTTACAACCCTCTCATAGTGCTCATAGACCTCCTTGTCGGTTGGCTTGAAGTAGTATGGCGAGACCACAAGCAGGGCGTCAGCTCCACACCTCTCTGCCAGGTGAGCTACCTCAACTGCCTCTCTAGTCGATGGAGCGCATGCGCCAGCCACGAAGAGGGCTCTCCCCGAGAGGAGGCTTGAAGCCTGCTCGAAGAGCTTAGCCTTCTCCTCCATGCTCAGGTAAGGGAACTCACCTGTAGTCCCAGCTACAACAACCCCGCTTACACCAGCCTTGAGCAGCCACTCAACTAGGGAGCTGAAAGCCTCGAGGTTGAGGCTGCCATCTCCCTTGAATGGGGTGACTATAGCTGGTAGCACACCCTCTATCTTGAGCTTCAACCCCACTTCACCTCCTTCAAAGCCTTCAGCATCCCCCTGTATGCGCTCCAGTAGACAGCCCCCCTGTCCACTAGACTTGGGCTCAGCTTAACCCTAGCTATTATCACATGGGTCTCGCAGGCTTCAGGCGGGATCACGCTCCCAATCGAGTCTATGACAGCCCTAGCGACTGCAGCCTGGACTGGCCCATAGACCATGCTCGCCTGCCTGAGGCTCCTGACATCAACCTCAGGGACTATCAGAGTCGGGGGCCTTGCAGCCAGGTTAGGCTCAGCCACAGCTAGGAGAGCCTCCCTGAAGGCCTTAGGCCTAGCTAGCTCCCTAGCCCACCTGTAGCCGACCTCACTATCCTTCGGGCCAGCCTCAACCTCAATGTAGACCTCAGCTTCAGCTGGAAGCTCCATGGGAACTGCCCCAAGCTTCGCTAGCTCAAGCCTGATCTCCTCCCTAACCTCCCTTGGGAGGGAGCCTCCAGGCTCCAGTGGGCTCCTGCACCTGCCAGCTGGGAGCCCTAGGTCTCTGAGAGCAGCCTTCACAGCCAGAGGGCCATGCCTGGCTATCAGCCTAGCCAGCTTCTGAGCTCTAGCCTGCATCGTCCTAGCCTCCTCAAGCCTGCCCTCCTTGAAGGCCTTGTAGACCCTAAGCCAGACCTCAGGTATCACGTTGGCTGAGGCGAGGATTGCTCCACTGGCCCCAAGCACCAGAGCAGAGAGCACAACCTCGTCATGGCCACAGAGCACTGTAGCCTTTCCCTTGAGGTAGCTTGCCACCTCAGCCAGGTAAGGTAGGTTTCCGCTGCTGTCCTTCACTCCACTCAGCCCCTCAGCAGCTAGGTCCTCCAACACAGACCTAGGGATGTAGTAGCCTGTACACTGTGGTATGTTGTATGCCAGAACCGGGAGCTCAACTCTGCTCATGAGCTCCAGGTAGTGCTGGTATATGCCCTTCTCACTTGGCTTAAAGTAGTATGGTGAAACCACGAGCAGAGCGTCAGCTCCAATGTCCTCAGCTACCCTAGCGTGCTCAACAGCCTCGCTGGTAGAGGAAGCTCCAGCCCCCGCCACAACAGGAACCCTTCCATTCACTTGGTCTACAACAGCCTCTAAGGCAGCCTTCCTCTCCTCCATGCTCAGGTAAGGGAACTCACCTGTAGTCCCAGCTACGACAACACCGCTCACACCCCTCCCGATGAGATGCTCTACAAGAGACCTAAGGGCCTCGGTGTCAAGCTCCTCCCCCCTGAAGGGGGTTACTAAGGCAGGTAGAATACCCTCGATCACAGGCATCTGAATCCAGCACCTGCTGTCAGCTGCAGATAAAAGCTTGCCCAAATGTAGAAGCTTGCATGGAGCATGGCATTCTACGCAATCTCGGCATTTCAGGCTTCCATACGCTGGCAAGCATGTATCTAGCTGTCTTCAAGCCGAGATGGCAGCATGTTTTAAATATGAAAAGTTTTTATACCTGATAGTGCCATGTAGTAGGGTGTCTGCTTGAAGCTCAGTAGCGTAGGCTTGCTGAAGCACACGCTCGACAGCAGGGCTATCAGAGGCATCCTGTCGCTCCTATCAGGCAGGTGTGAGAGGGATGGCGAGAGCAGGCTTGAAGTCGCCTTGGAGCTGCTCACTGGAGCCAGGGAGGAGGCCTGCTGGGTCTGCAGGCACCTGGCTAAGCCAGCTGTCGAGTGGGCTGTTAAGGCTGGGAGCAAGGCGTTTGGCTCAGAGTTCAGCGAGGTAGTTGAGGCCTTTAAGGAGCCGTACTGGAGGAGGGGGCTTGTCAGCGTGCTCAAGGGGATAGCTCGCTTCGGAGTGAGAAAGCCCTTCACACCAGGAGCACCCTTCCTCGTCGTCTGGAACTACACCTACGCCTGCAACCTCA
>QMWA01000159.1 GCA_003661385.1 Thermoproteota archaeon
CGCGCAACCTTAGCCAAGCGCCAAAGCCAGCTAAACCGCAGTGAGGAAGCCGATAACCCCTACGTATCAGCTCAGTGAGCTGATAGCTGAACAGGCTCTACCTGCTATCCGCATCCATCAGGTCACTTGTATTAAGCTCCTGGGGAGGAGCTACCAGGTGGGAGGATGGTGGCCTTGAATGAGAGATGGCTTGTCAAGGTATCTGTGCTAGGGGAGGTAGCTAACCCGGTCATGAGAGACATACCGTACAGGGTTACTCCAGATGGGGAGCCTCTTGTGCTCCCTGGGGTAGGTGGGATAGCCTATAATGTGAGGGTTGGTGACTCTGCTGTAGGGTGGGCTGGAGACCACGTTGAGCCAGAGATGAGCATCAAGCATGGTGGAGCTAAGGGTGAGCCTAGGGCAGCCAACACAGCGCTGAACGTGCTCTCATGCATCGGGAACGAGGCTGTAGTCGTCTCAGGGGACGCCAAGGGGGCTAAGGGAGTTGTCGTTGGGAAGCACGGTGGGTGGAATAGAGCATGTGCTCGTTGACTTCGAGCCTGAGGTGCTTGAAAAGCTCTGCATAGGAGACAAAGTTCTGGTGAAGGCCTACGGGTGGGGGCTCAAGATCCTAGATGCCCCTGATGTGAAGGTGATGAATGCTGACCCAAAGCTCATCAAAGCCATGAACCTCAAGCTTGAGGATGAGAAGCTCACGGTGCCAGTTACACACGTGGTTCCAGCTGCAATAATGGGCTCAGGCCTGGTGCAATGCACTGCTACTCTGGAGACTATGACATCCAGCTCTTCGACAAGAAGGTAGTAGGGGAATATCACCTAGAGGACCTGAGGCTCGGTGACCTAGTTGCCATAGTAGACGCAGACCACAGCTATGGCAGAGTCTACATGACTGGAGCAGTATCAGTGGGCGTGTAGTCCATATGAACTGCGTCACATCAGGCCACGGCCCTGGGGTAGTCACAGTAATGACATCTAGGAGCGGAGCCATAAAGCCTGTAATAGACCCAAAGGCGAACATAGCCCTGCTACTAGGGATACGCACAGACATATAGCCTCCTCCAGGACCCTCACCTAGGCTCTTGCACAGGAAATTGAGCGGCCTGCTCAAGCTCAGCAGGCAGCTACAGAGGCCTGGCGCACCGCTGAAGCCATGGCGCTTTTAACGTGTGATGACAGTGGGCTTGGGGGCTGGCTTGGAGTGGAGCAGAGTCTTCTTCATAGACAGGGGTAGGCTCTTCCTGAGGGTGATGGAGGCTCTCTGGGAGAGGGGTAGGGAGGAGGCTGCTGGCATCACCAACGCGCTTAGGAAGCATGGCGTCGAAGGCGGTGTGCTGCTGGACTTGATGTGTGGGATCGGCCGCGTCTCCATTCCGCTAGCTGAGATGGGCTATAGGGTTCTTGGAGTAGACTTCTCCCCCATCTACATCGAGTACGCTAGGAGGAAGGCCAGTGAGCTTGGTGCTAGAGCTGAGTTCATGGAGTGTGATGTGAGGAGGATTGCCACAGCACTCAAGGGCATGGTGTTTGATGCAGTTGTCTGGAACTGGACCTCCATAGGATACTACAGCAGGGAGACTGACATCAGCATCCTCAAGCAGGCCTTGGAGCTAACCAGGGAGGGAGGGCTCCTAGTGCTCTCCAACACAGCTAGCAGAGACATCCTCGTAGAGAGGATCACTCCAAGGCACTTCGAGGAGTTTGATAGCACCATCGTGCTGCACTGGGTCAGCTTCGACCCAATCTCAGGCAGGCTAAGAGACACTTGGAGGTTCTACGAGAAGAGAGGCCTAGACCTGAAGTACCTCGGTGAAGCAGACGTGGACTTGAGGGTATACACGGCGACTGAGGTCATAGAGATGCTTGAGGAGGCAGGGTGGAGCTTTGAGGCAGCTTACTCAAGCCTAAGCGACCTAACTCCATATGAGCTGAAGGCGCCCCTGAACATCGTAGCCAGAAAGCAGCGCTTATAAGCGTAGCAGGACATGACATCAGGGTTGCTGTTGGAGGTTAAGCTGGAGGCTGAGGAGGGAGGTAACCTACTTTTCTCAGCTGCAGTGGGGGCTGCCTCGGCTGCAGCTGGCCTGCTTGCCGCTAAAGCCCACCCTGCTCTGCCCCCTCTGGCCATGGCTTTAGCAATATACCCTGAGTACCTGCTTGCCTTAAAGGAGGGGAGGAACTGGAGTGCTGCAGCTAGAGCCTTAGCCTGGGCTCTGGGGGCCACTGTAGCTGTGATAGCTGCTACAGCCTACTTCGGCGAGGGGGTTGGGAGGCTTGTCTTGAATGGGCCAGAGTACAAGGAGGAGATGTTCAAGTGGATAAAGACTGGTGTTGGAGCTGAGGGCGACCCCAGGCTCTTTGTGAAGCCTAAGCTGGTGGAGCTAGCTGTCTTCTCGCTGCTCTCAGCTGTGTCAGCAGGGTTCCTGGGGCTGCTGCTCGGAGCCTACCTCCTGAACTACATGAACTACTATGTTGGCTGCCTGTTCATCCACGCTAAGCCAGGGTACACCCTCACAGTGGCGCTAGCAGGCTGGCCTGTGTACGCGGTGATAAGGGTGGTAGGCTATGTCTGCCTTGGGACGGTGCTCTCAACCCCGCTGGCAGCTAAGCTCCTCAAAGCCAAGTTCAGCGGGAGAAGCCTCAGGAGACAGCTCACAGTGGCTGCAGCAGCCATCATACTAGACTTCATCCTCAAGGCGACAGTAGCTAACGCAGTATACCAGCCTATCCTCAAGAAGGCACTAGGCCTCTAGGTACAGTAGCCTACTGTAATTACAGCCCTTACATGCAGGTTGAGGTACCCACTGTAATTTGAAAAGAGATTTAGGTGCTGAAGCCGAGGGCTAGGGGGGGTCCCATGAGGGAGACTGAGGCTCTAGCTGCTATAGTAGCTAACGCAGCCCTCTACACGGTGGTCGGGACCCTAACGTACTTTGGCATAAGCTTCCATGGAGTGAGGTTCTGGCCTGCTGTAGTAGTCCCAGCAACCTTCTCAGTCCTATACGGGCCTATGGTGGGTGGAGTGGGGGCTGCGATAGGCATATTCGTGAGCGACCTCCTGATACACGGGATCCCTCTGCTCAGCTTGAGCGTAGGCGTCCCAGCCAACTTCATAGGCTTCTACATAATCGGGCTAGCTAGGAGGAGGTTCAGCTGGCCAAGGTACTTCCTGATGGCCTGCCTTGGGCTGGCAGCTGGAAGCGCCATAATAGGCGTGGGGATATGGGCTTGGAGCCAGTACTTCATCCTGCCATTCCACACAGAGCACACTCCCCTCCCGCTGGCTGCAGCAGCAACAACAGCACTCTGGACATTCATCTCAGAGATACCATTCCTCATACTGGTGGTGCCTCCCCTAGCCAAAGCATGCTTCGCAGCATTCCCCAAGCTGAGGCCTCCAGCTAGGTGGGTGGAAGCCTGAAGCTCATGGTAGGCGTGGACTTAGGTGGCACTAGGACTAAGGCAGTAGCCTTAGAGCAGGGCAGGCTGGTTTCCTGCGTTTGCCTGCCGACGACAGACCCGATATCCTCTCTAGCTGGAGCTCTGGGAAAGCTCCTGTACGCGACCAAAGCCAGCCTGAGCGATGTAGCTGGGCTAGCTGTCACAGGAGGTGGAGTAAGGCAAGCTGAGGAGGTCTTCGGCATCAAGCCAACTAGGGTAGATGAGATAAGGAGCATAGGGCTAGGTGGAGTTTTCCTCTCAGGCAAGAAGAGAGCTCTGGTAGCAAGCATAGGGACTGGGACAGCCCTGGTCAGGGTAGAGGACTCTGGAGCTAGAGTAGAGCACGTAGGCGGGACAGGGGTGGGGGGAGGAACCATAAGAGGCTTGGGATACTACATGCTGAGGAGGCAGAGCTTCGAGAGCCTCAGGAGGCTAGCCTCTAGAGGATCCCCGCTGAAGGTCAATGTGACAGTAGGGGATATAGCAGGGGGGCCAGTTGGCATAATACCACCAGAGGAAACCGCGTCTAACTTCGGGAAGATATCAGAGGACGCTCTGGAGGAGGATGTGGCAGCAGGGATATTCAGGATGGTAGGTGAGGTAGTTGGGACAGTAGCTTACTTCGCAGCTAAAGCCTACGGCCTAGAGAGGGACATAGTGGTCGTTGGGAGCCCAGCAGCAGAGCCACCGCTCAAGTCAGCCATCCTCCACACCATAAGGCTATTCGGAGGAGAAGCCACGGTACCAGAGCACGCAGAGTACGCTCCAGCCATAGGGGCAGCAAAGCACATAGCTGAAGCCACAAGCTGAGCTCAGAAGCTCCTAGAGCTCACCCACCTAAGCTAAGCCTCCCCTCATATATTC
>QMWA01000160.1 GCA_003661385.1 Thermoproteota archaeon
GCCTTGAAGCAACAGTCAGAGCGTCTAAAATGGCGTACAAGAAGGCTAAGATCTCCCCTACCGATGTAGACGTAGCCGAGGTGCATGACTGCTTCACGATAGCTGAGATAATGGCATACGAGGACCTAGGCTTCTGCAAGAAGGGAGAGGGCCCAAAGCTGATAAGAGAGGGGCAGACTGAGATAGGAGGCAGGATTCCAGTGAACGTGGACGGTGGCCTCAAGGCGAAAGGCCACCCGATAGGCGCTACAGGTGCCGCGATGATATATGAGCTCGTAAGGCAGCTCAGAGAGCAAGCTCAGCTCAGAAGCAGGCAGGTCCCACTCAAGAACTACATAGCCCTAGCCCACAACGTCGGTGGAACAGGACACTACTGCTATGTCACGATACTCAGGAGGTGAGCGAGATGGCATCTGGCTACGCGACCCTGAAGTCTAGGCCCCTAAAGCTCGTCTTCGACATACCAATAAGCAGGATAGAGAAGTTCTGGCAGGGCCTCAAGGAGGGCAAGGTCCTAGCCACCAGGTGCAGGAAGTGTGGGAAGATGTTCTTCCCCCCAGTAGCAGACTGCTCAGAGTGCTACTCACAGGACATGGAGTGGGTTGAGCTCAGCGGAGAGGGGGAGCTCGAGACCTTCACACACATCCTGGTCAGGCCAGCCAGCTTCCAAGACGAGGAGCCGTACACCGTTGCGATAGCGAGGATGAAGGAGGGCGTGAGGGTCCTAGCCTGGATAAAGGATGTTGAGCCAACCGACCTCAAGGTCGGGATGAAGGTCAAGCTCAAAGCTGACACCACACTAGAGGGAGAGCCAACCTACGTGTTTGTTCCAGCCGAGTAGCTTAAAAGCAGCAGCTGAGCTGGGGGTGTGGTGGGCTCATGGAGGTAAAGAAGGTTGCTGTAATCGGAGCCGGAACCATGGGCCACGGCATAGCCCAGATAATGGCTACAGCAGGCCTAGACGTGAAGCTAGTCGACATAAGCGAAGAGCTCCTCAAGAAGGCCCTCGATAAGATAAGGTGGAGCCTACAGAAGTTCGCTGAGAAGAAGAAGATAAAGCCTGAGGAAATAGACGTGATAATGGGGAGGATAAAGACGACAACAAGCCTAGAGGAGGCGTGCAAGGACATAGACCTCATGGTAGAGGCTGTCCCAGAGAAGATGGACTTGAAGAAGCAGATATTCTCCAAGGCAGATCAAGTGGCTCCACCACACGCCATACTGGCTACAAACACCTCAAGCCTGAGCATAACAGAGATATCTGAGGCAACTAAGAGGCCGGACAAGGTCGTAGGCCTCCACTTCTTCAACCCACCTCAGCTCATGCCCCTCCTAGAGATCGTCAAGGGAGCTCACACAAGCGATGAAACCCTGCAGAAGGCAGTTGAGGTAGGAAAGCTCCTCAAGAAGACAGTTGTGGTCGTCAGGAAGGATGTCAGGGGGTTTATAGTCAACGGCGTCCTGAGCGCCGTGATGAACGAGGCCTTCTGGGCAGTCTACAGGGGCGAGGCCACCATAGAGGAGGTAGATGCAGCAACGAAGTTCAAGCTAGGGTTCCCGATGGGGATGTTCGAGCTAGCTGACTTCGTAGGCCTAGACATACTGGCTGATGTCTCAAAGGTCATGCACGAGGCATTCGGAGAGCGGGCTAAGCCCTGCCCGCTCATAGAGGAGTACGTGAAGAGAGGCGAGCTAGGCAAGAAGACTGGGAAGGGCTTCTACGACTGGAGCAAGGGGAGGCCTGTCATAAAGTTCCAGCTAGCTGGGAAGTTCGACCACAGGAGGCTTCAAGCTGTGGCAGCAAACGCAGCAGCCTGGCTCATACACGACGATGTAGCTGACCCCAAGGACATAGACACAGCAATGAAGTTCGGGACAGGCTGGCCGCAAGGCCCATGTGAGATGGCTGACAAGATAGGCATAGACACCGTGGTCAACAAGCTGAATGAGCTCTACGAGAAGCACAAGGAGGAGATGTACAAGCCCTGCCCGCTCCTAACAGAGTACGTTGAGAAGGGGTGGCTAGGCAAGAAGGCAAAGAGGGGCTTCTATGAGTACTGAGTTCGAGAACATAGAGCTGAGGAAGGAGGACAAGATAGCCTGGATAGTCCTGAACAGGCCACACAGGCTAAACGCCCTGACCCTCGAGCTGATGGAGGAGCTCTCCAAGGCCCTAGATCAGCTCGAGAAGGACAACGAAGTCAGGGCCATAGTCATCACTGGAGCAGGGGAGAGGGCGTTCAGCGTGGGCGCAGATGTCACAGCCTTCACCATGATGGAGGAGGGCTCCAGAGCACTTCTCATGGCCAGGGTGTCTGAGGCAGGGCAGAAGGTCATAGAGAAGATAGAGAGGATCCCAAAGCCTGTGATAGCAGCGATAAGAGGCTACTGCCTCGGCGGCGGGATGGAGATAGCGCTGGCATGTGACTTCAGGATAGCAAGCGAGGACGCTGAGCTAGGCCAGCCTGAGATAAACCTCGGGATAATCCCAGGCTGGGGCGGAACCCAGAGGATGGTCAGGATAGTAGGCCTAGGGAGGGCAAAGGAGCTGCTCATGCTAGGAGACAGGATCAAGGCTGAGGAAGCCTACAGGATAGGCCTAGTGAACAGGGTTGTTCCACCAGACAAGCTAGAGGAGGAGGCTAAAGCCCTAGCTGAGAAGCTAGCCAAGAAGGCGCCAATAGCAGTCATGTACATCAAGTACGCAACAAACTTCGGAAGCCAAGCCCCACTGCTGACAGGCCTCACACTAGAATCCCTAGCATTCGGCATAACACTCTCAACAGAAGACGCCATAGAAGGGATATCGGCATTCCTATCGAAGAGAGAACCAGAGTTCAAGGGAAGGTAGCCTAATGCTCCCAAATATTTTGCCAGCATCCCATGTGCAGCCTGGTGGACAGAATTCTCAGCTGAGATGGCTGTAGGCAGCTTCAAGCCACACTACAGGTTCTACTCCTCACGATATGACCCAAGCAGCCCCCTAGCTAAGGCTAGAGTCGAAGAGCTTAGCGGTGCCCTGTCAGAGGCCCTAGAGTCAACTCGTGGGAGAGTCCTAGATGTCTGCTGTGGAGCAGGAGCCTTCTCATTCTTCCTAGAGACCCTCAGACTCGATGTCATTGGAGTAGACATACAAGAGGAAATGGTCAAGAAGGCTAGAGCCTATAGCAGGAGGATAGGGTCCAGAGCAGAGTTCATGGTCATGGACGCCAGGGAACTAGGATTCCCAAGTGAGGCTTTCAACGCAGCTACTCTGCTTGGAGGCTCGCTTCCACACTTCAGCATCCATGACATGGATAGGATTGTGAGCGAAGTCTATAGGGTCCTGAAGCCTAGCAGCCTGTTCATAGTAGACCTCATAGACTGGATATCCCTCCTAGCCCAGGGGTATGAGAGGAGCATGGCTGAAGCCAACGACAAGGGGGAGATCATGCTGTCATATCACATGAGCCTCAACACAGTAGAAGGGTATGTCGAGAGGCTATACCATGTGCTCAGCACAGGAGAGGTCTTCAGGATCAAGCTCTACCTGTGGGCACCGTGGCAAGCTAGGTATGTACTTGAGAAGAATGGTTTCACTCTGGTTGATGTCAGGCGCCTATCTGAGAGGCACTACATGCTCATCTCAGCTAGGAGGGAGGCAGCCAGGAAATAAGGTTGTGGAGGGCTAAGGCTGCTGGCTACCTGGCTTTCCTGACTGCATCAAGCACCCTGCCGAACTTTATGGCCTCAGGCAGAGGGCCTACTATCTGGTACTTCCTCATCATATATGCCTTCGTGGGGTCAAGCTCTCCTGTAGCCATCTTATAGAAGACCTCCTCAGGCCCCTTGAACGTGAGGTCTGGCTTCTCATGCTTCCCGTCGAAGAGCTTAGCTTCACCCCCCTCAACCTTAAGGTAGAAGGGCTCCTCCCCCTCTATCTCGAACTGGAGGACCTTATCCCATCCCTGGAGGAGCTTCCTAGCCTCCTCTATGCTGTTCATGGCCTCAACTATCTTAGAGAACTCCTCTCTAACACGCCCCATGCTCCCACACATCACGCATCTAGCACTACAGTAATAAGCTTAACACACGGCCTCCTCACAGTGGTCGAAGTGGATGTGTTTGAGGCTATATACCTCAGGAGGAGTATTAGGCACTTTAAGCCAGGGCGTGTCCCAGACTGGATGCTGGAGAAGATCCTTGATGCAGCACGCTACGCCCCCTCCCCAGAGAACGTGCAGCCATGGAGGTTCATAGTCATAAGAGACCCAGAGTCAAAGAGGTTCCTAGCAGACATGGCACAGGA
>QMWA01000161.1 GCA_003661385.1 Thermoproteota archaeon
AGGCTTCTCCCTAGTAGGGCTTTAGCTAGCTTTAGTAGCATTAGGTGGAGTGGGAGATGGCTGTTTTTAAGTGGTTGGTATGTGAGCTCTGGTGCTCTTGGTGGAGTGGGTTAGCGGCCTGCTTGGGGAGGGCAGGGGCTGGAGGCTTTTCTTCCTGGCTGTGTTCCTGTGCATAGTCTCCTCTTCTGCGTTTGGTGTGGTTAGGAGGCTTGGTGACGCGTCTAGCCACTGGATGATCTGCAGCAGCATACTCTATGACAGAGACCTTGTTTATGATGTCGATAGAGACCTTAGGAGGGCTCTTGAGCACAGGTTTGATGATCTTCCTTCAGGCATCTTCCTGATGAGGAAGGGGGGGAGGTACGTTTACGCTAAGAGCGTCCACTACGCGGTCTTCTGTGCGCCCTTCTTCCTGCTCTTGGGTGGGAGGGGGTTTCTCCTTGCTAATGGCTTGATGTTTGTTGGGACTGCTTTGGCTGTTGGCTCCCTGGTCTCTAGGCTGCGTGGGGTGAGCGGGGAGCATGCTTTGCTTTTCGCCTTGGCTTGCCTTCTTCTCTCTAACTTCTACGCGCTCGTGTACTGGATTGACCCCTTTGTCTTCCTTGGGTTTCTTCTGGCCCTGTCCTATTACCTGTGGTTCTCTGGGAGGAAGGCTGCTTCAGGTGTGGTCTTGGGCTTTGCCTCATCGTACAGGTTTCTGGAGGCTCCTCTGCTGCTTCCCCTCTTGGCCTGGGATTTGGCTGATGGCAAGCTGAGGGATGCTGCTGTCGTCTTTGCCTCCTTTGCCTCTGTTTTCTCAGCTGTCTTGGCCTTCAACTATGTGGTGTTTGGCTCCTATGCGCCTTATGCTGCTGGAGTCTACTACCTTACCTCCTTGAGTGAGTGCTTTGACCCAGCTACTGGGGTCTTTGACAACTGTACGCTGCCTCTTTTGCCTAGGGCTCTGCCTGGAGCCAAGGTCATTGCATACAATGTCTTCTACCTGTTTCTGGGGAGGAAGTCTGGGGTTCTCGTGTACAACCTTCCTGCTCTGCTTGCGTTCATGTCGGCAGCTAAGGGAGGTAGGGTTGAGAGGAGCATTGTGGTGGTTTGCCTCCTAGACCTGCTTGCGCTCGCTGTCCTCAGGCCTACACTGTACCAGGGAGGCTATCATACGGTGGGGAACAGGTACTTTACGTTCTATCCTGTTCTGCTGCTTGCTGCTGACCTCAGGAGGCTTGACAGGAGGGCTGTTGCCGCTGTCCTCGCTGCCTCAGCTCTTCTAGCTGCCCCAGTCAACGCTAACCCTGTTATGAGCTCTCTTGAGTGGAGGAGGGTAGGCTACTCCTACCCCTATAGGGCTTTCCCACTTGAGCTCACAGTCCTTGGGCTGGACTACGACCTCAGTGGAGAGGGGTTTGTGCTGCACTACGCTGACTTGAACAGCTATATGGCGGAGGAGAGCGGCTTCTGGACTAGGGGTGGGAGTGAGGCTGTTTTCATTGTGAGAGCTGTTAGGCGTGGGAAGCTCTTCATCTCCCTTACTAACGGGCTTTACAGGAATGCTGTTGAGGTTTCTGTTGGAGGTGAGAGGAGGAGGGTTGAGCTGGGGAGCTTTGAGGGGACTACACTCGAGTTTGAGGCTGAGCCTGAGCTCAAGTACACCAGCTACTGGATCTATGGTAGGGAGAGCAGGCTAGCTGAGATCTACGTTTACACCGTGAGGGTCAGGTGTACTGCTTCATGGATCCCAGCTTTGACTGGGCATGGATCTGACCCCAGGTGCCTTGGGGTCTATGTCCAGGTTTCTGTTGGAGGGTAGCTTCAGGCTTTAGGAAGGCCATGATGTAGGACTGTGGAAGCACTAGGAGCTTTGAGAGCTTTGAGTGGTAGACTTTCCTGAGGTATAGGAGGTGTAGGCCTTGTTCACGCACCCATCTGACTATGTTCTCCATGCTAGCTGTGAAGTTGAGTGTTAGGCCTGGGGAGCGTGCCCTTATGACTGCTTCCCTGAGCTTCTTGGGTAGGAGGTGTAGGAGAGGGAACACTGTGTGGAACTCCATGTAGTACCTTAGGTTTGGCACCTGTACTATGACTAGGGCTTTAGCTGCTCTGCAGCACTCGCTTACAGCCTTCTTTGGGCTGGTGAGATGCTCTAGTAGGCTGAAGCAGAGCACTGCCTGGAAGGCCTGGCTTCTGAATGGCATGTGGCAGGCGTCTCCGCAGACGAACTCGATGCTGCTGTGCGACTTTTTCCCTGCGAGGAGGTACTTCTCCTCTATGTCGAGGACTGCAGCTAGGGGCTGCTGTGAGCCCTCTCCTAGCAGCGATGCTATGCTTGATGCCATGTAGCCTCTTCCTCCTCCAACATCCAGTATGGTGCCCTTTAAGCCAAGCTTCTGCATGATCTTGGAGGCTTCCTCTGAGTACAGCTTTATCCTTGGGAGAGCGAACCTCCTGACTAGGAACCTCAGTATGAGCTTCGTTGCAGCCTTGGCTGCCTTCAACTTCTCAGCTCGCAGCCTGGTGCTGCAGTGCTAGATGAGCAGGGCTGCTGAGGCTACTAGTAGCAGGCCTATGGCGGCTCTCTGGGCTACCCTGGCTTTAGCTCGGAGCTTGCTGAGCGAGCTGAGCTCTAGGATGCCTGCAGCTGCGAGGGCTCCTAGGGTGAATGTTGGGGTGACTGTTCCAGCTGAGTAGGACACTATGTATGCTAGGGAGGGCTTGAGCTCTGCTATCGACTTGTATACTACTAGCAGGTATATTGGGGCGACGCATGGGAGCTTCACTAGCGAGAAGACTGCTCCGAGGGTGAAGTCGAGGGGTGTGCTCTCGAGCTCACCCGCCTTCCTTATGAGAGACTTGAGCAGGCTTGGTGTCTTGAACAGCGGGATCACGGGCTCTCCTCCTGTGGTGTGCACCCTGAACTTGAGCTCTAGCATGGCTTCAGCTACATGCAGTGCCCCCAGTAGGGCTAGCAGAGCTGCTAGCGGGATGGCTAGGGCCTTTAGAGCTCTTGTAGCTTGCTCTGAGGAGTAGAGTATGTAGCCGAACACGAGGTAGGTGTAGAATACTCCTAGGCTTATTGCAGCTACCCTCCACACCACGCTTTTGAGTGAGCCTCCTCTAGCTGCTGTCACTGAGGCTATGAATGCCACTAGCGCTATCAGGCATGGGTTTATGCCTGAGATTGCCCCTATCGCAGCTACGCTCAAGGCGCTGAGGGCTATGGGCTGCTGTGAGCTCTCCTCAAGCTTAGGCTCCTTGCTCTCTCCTTGAGCTAGCTTCCTGATGGCTTCGCTTATGATGCTCATGTCCCTGGTTGTGAAGACCAGCGCTGTGCTCCCCCTCGCTACCACCACTAAGGGGTCTCCTCTTGGCATTCCACCTATCTTCTCGGAGATCTTGGTGTACTCCTCCATCCCCCTCTGGGATCTGAAGCTGTAGGCTTGGGCTATGAGCTCTACTCCGCCAGCAGCTTTCCTCCACTCTTCTAAGCTTTCATCAAAGACTCTTCTGTTGCAGCCGCAGCCATAGAAGAAGTACACGTAGATCTTGTCGCTGCTGAATAGCCCCTCGACGTCTCTTGGCGTAGCCTTTACCTCCTTTACTGTAGCTATGTAGCTTTCTAGTGATGTGAGCTTCTCTCTGAGGCTGTCGACTTCCCTCCTCAGGTAAGCTGCCTTAGAGTAGGTGTATGCTAGAGCAAATGCTGACGCCAAAAGCAGGGATATGAGGGCTGCATCAGCTAGAGCTGCTAGCCCTCTAGGTACTTGAGGCAAGCTTCCAGCACCTCTCTTGTCAGAGCTGACCTAGATATAAGTATTAGCTTGTTAGCGCGCATTAAAGCCACCCTGTCGACAGGCCAAGCTGGCACGCCAGCAGCCTTGCAGAGCTTGAGGTACAGCTGGTAGCCTTCAGGCACATCTAAGCTGTACTCCTTGACCTCAACGTCTGTAGCACCGAGCTCACTTAGCCACGCTTCTACTTTCTTTACCAGCTCTCTTGGCCTGCTGTACTGGTAGAACACAGCTATAGTCGTTCTCTCCGTCGTGTTCCATGAGAGCTCTATGGGGGCTTGCTTCGTCAGCTTTATGACGCTGTACTCCAGCATGGCTCTATCCAGCTCTGACTCCACTTCAGCTAGCTCAGCTTGAAGCTGGCTAGCCTGCTTTCTGGCAGAGGACGCTGCAGCCAGCATAGCTGCAGCAGCTAGAGCTAGGATAAGCCTCACCACAGCTCTGGTAGACAAAGCTAGCACCAGCTAT
>QMWA01000162.1 GCA_003661385.1 Thermoproteota archaeon
GGGTCCACAGCATACCCGTGGTTCTGGCTGGTCACATAGCAGCGTCCTGTCCTCAAGTCCACGCAAGGCTGGTTCTGAGACCTGTGCCCGTACCTCAGCTTGTAGGTTGACCCACCGTATGCTAGGGCCAGCAGCTGGTTCCCTAGGCATATCCCGAGCACTGGAAGCCCCTCGTCAGCCAACTCTCTGAGCGTGGTAGCAGTGTGCATGAGCTTGCTTGGGTCCCCTGGGCCATTGCTAAACACGACGCCCTCAGGCTTAAGCTCCAGGATCTCGCTGGCAGAGTAGCTGTATGGTACCCTCACGACCTGAAAGCTCCTCTTCAGCAGGCACCTCACTATGCTATGCTTCACCCCGCAGTCTACAAGCACCACCCTGGGGCCACTGCCGTACACGGCAGGCTCTCTCACAGTCACGTGCTCAACTAGGTTCCTGCTGTCAGGCATCTCAGCCCTGGCCAGGATCGCCTTCAGCTCACTTATGCTATGGCCTGAGGAGCTGACCTCAAGCACCCCTAGCATGGTTCCTTTCTCTCTAAGCCTCCTCGTCAGAGCTCTGGTGTCGACATGCTCCAGCCCCGGCACACCCTCGCTCCTAAGCCACTCGTCTAGCGTGCGAGCTGAAGACCAGTGTGACGGCTTCGAGCATGCCTCGTGCACAACAAGCCCGCAGGCCTTTATCCCCCAGCTCTCAAACCACCTAGCAAGCCCCCACTCATCCTCAATGTACTCTGGAACCCCATAGTTCCCAACTAGGGGGTAGGTCAATACCAGGATCTGCCCATAGTATGAGGGGTCGGTTAGGGCCTCACAGTACCCTACCATCCCGGTGTTGAAGACAACTTCACCTACAACTCTGCCTTCAGCTCCAAACCCTCTGCCCCAGTAGACTGAGCCATCCTCTAGGACTAGGACTCCACTCGTTCCATTAAAAACCCACAAGCCCAACTTCTTGCTGCTTAAAAAGCTTTCCACAGGTAGTTCTGTTAACCTATTGCTGGTGAAATGAAAAATTATCGAGTCTATGTCTCTGCTTCGCTAAAAACAAATCTTGTCAACCTAGTTTGATGAGTAGCTTCCATCATCAAATCTTCCCAGCTACCTCCAAATTAACCTGTAGGCTTCAGCAAGCGTCTTATCTTCAGGCTCAAATGGCCTTAAGAAGTTGTGGTAAACAAGCCAGCCATCTAACCACACTTTGGCTGTCTCCTCACTTCCAAACCCTAAGGTTTCAACCCATCCTTTAAAGCCCCATGTGGTCTTTTAATTCAACCTGCAGTTAAGGACACGGGTACAAGATTTATAGAAGTTCACCATACGTTAAATAACATGCGGAGATGAATGATATGGGAGGCAAAAAGACCACTTTGATTTTGCTGCTAATTGTGCTACTATTTTTCACATCTGGATGCTTTCATGAAATAAGTGAGGAGGAAACTAGTCAACATATAAGTTGGGAGAATGGGTTTGAAGCTGTGGAAAATTTTAGAAAGACAACAGCCACAGAGCTAAGGAAAGCTGTTGAGGACTGCACTCTACGGAGAAACTGCTGGATTGAAGAGGAATGCTGGTTAGAGATAGGAATCACAGATGAGGCAACAAGGAAATATAGACTCGCCCCAGATATGGGAGATGCAAGTATAACCTCTGAAATAGCTTATGAAGGAGAAAAGAGTGCGAAAATAGTCTCGTATGGAATTCCTCCAGGCTATAAGGAACTATTTGCTGCTGTTGCCCACTATGTTCGAAAGCAATCCAGTGTAAAAGAGGGAACATATGAAGTTGGGGCTTGGTTCTACGTCCCTGAAAACAAAGACCCATTGGTCATTATTGGTATGGAATACCATCCATCATGGATTATCCAGTACTTCACCTATGCTGCAATAGATGCAAGGGATGGCTCTGTACTGGTGCCAAACCCAAAAGGTTGGACAAAAGTAGGTCAGGTTGAGTTTGAATACAACAACTGGTTTAAACTTTGGGTGACCTTTGATATCACAGGAAGCAAGGAGAAATTTTCAATTGGATACAAATCGCTATCTGAAGTGAAAACTTTTGAAGGCGATGTATGGGTTGGATACTACAACCCTGCTTACATAGGGTATAAAGCCTTTAACTTCTACGCCGGATTAGTTAGCTTTGACGATAGAGGAGATCAGGAAGTATACCTTGATAACTTCTATGTAAGAGAAATCGACTCTCGAGAGTGGCTTCTTCTAAAGAAGAGCGGCTTTGAGCATGAGAAGATATTCTATTTTCCGGAAAGCTGGCAAGGCCAAAATGCACACCCTGAGTACGAATGGCACCTAGAAAAACCAGATCAGCATGCCCAGACCACTACAGAGCTCTCCCTTTCAGGAAATAGGAGCGCAAAACTATGGACCGCCCCCCAACATGGCAAGAATGTAAGAAGTGTTTTAGTCGCCCCAGATTTTACCCATTGGGATAAGCCTCTAAAGAAAATTTCAGTTTATTTTTACCTTCCTGAAGGACAATTCGGAGAATCTGATGCAGGTGTATGGTTAGATATTGACCTTTACGATCGTGAAAATGGCAAATGGTATATAGCCATAGTAGGTTTTAACCGCAAAGGACTTATCAAGTATGGAATAGGCTACGGAGCAACTGGAGGGCAAATAAGTTATGCGTCTTTAGACGGTAGATTCACTCTTGATTGTAATAAATGGTATAAAGCAGAACTAGTCGCGGATTTCAGCAAATTCGGAGAAGATGGTGGAATGATTTTAAAGCTATACATTGATGGTAAGGAATATGAATGGAATTTGCCACTTACAGCCTGGACTGACTACATGATATATGGCTTTTCCTTTGGAGCTTACTATTTTGGTATTTCAAACTACTTAAATTACAAGGCAGTAGCTTATTTTGATGAGGTAGAAATCTATGTGGGAGAAAAAGGTGATCTGCACTCAGCTTAACAGCGGATATGCTGTCGCTATCGCCCGCCCAAACCCTTACAGGTTTCGCATACCTACGAGACGTTAGATGAAATGCCCACTACAGGGTGCAAAATGTAGGAGGGTTGAAGCAATCATCCAGAAAGAAGGTTATTAAAAATGCTTTGAATCAAATATTTGGTTTGGTAGCAGGAATTTCACGTAGACTAGCAGAGCTGAAGAATGTGAAAAGACCGGGGCGTGAGTTGAGGCTGATGGGTTTCAGCTAGCCCTCCACAAGCTTAGCTATCTTCCTCGAGAACAGCAGTGATGAAGCTGCTAGCAGAGCTGCTGTGAGCACTGCTGTGGCAGCCAGTGGAGTCAGGTAAGCTGACAGGCTCCTACCATAGCTGCTTACTTCTACGACAGCATACATGAGGTTAGACATCGGGTTCACCTCAGCGAACCACCTTATCTCTGGTGGGAGCATGAACTTAGGTATCCAGAAGCCTCCTAGCATCATTGTAGGCCATATCAGCGCGTTTGCAGCCAAGTTAGCTGTCTCTATGCTCCTGAAGGCCAGCCCTAGCAGCATCCCCACCGACATCGTGAAGAGCGCTGCCACAAGCATGATGACAGCAACCTTGAGAGTCTGGTAGCTCACGAGGCTGTGGGTGAACCTAGCTCCCATGACGTATGTCCCCCAGAGGATGACGGCCACCGAGGTCAGGAAGCCTGTTAAGAGGACTGAAGCCATCTTCCCTAGGTAGAGCTCCATCGGCTTGACTCTAGTCGAGATTATCCTGGTCATGTAGTTCCACTCGAACTCGCTGGCTACAGACGTCAAGCCGCCTATTATCCCCATGAACATGAACTCCATGAAGACTACTGAGATGGTCATCCAGCCGACTACATATGGCCTGACAGCTCTTCCCTCCTCAACCTCCTTAGGCTTGACTTCAACCCACTCTACCTGAGACCCCTCACTCTCAGCCACGTTAGCTAGCCAGGTGACGAGCCCCTGCGTCTCTGGGTCTATAGGCTGGCCTCTGAGCCTCTCAGCTAGCTCGCTTATGCCCCAGCTCAGCACAGCTAGCCTAGCATAGGTGGATGAGCTGTTGAAGAATATGCTCAGCGACAGCCTGCTCAACCTCTCTTCCGTAGGGTTAGGGGTGCCAGTCAGCGCATACACTTTAGCCTTGATAGCTAAGCTCTCCTCAAAGACCCTGGGAGCATCCTTAGGGATGAAAACGACAGCATCTATAGTGCCGTTCCTCAAGGCTTCTAAAGCAGCATCTAGCGTCCCATCGTATAC
>QMWA01000163.1 GCA_003661385.1 Thermoproteota archaeon
CCTGCATAGTCGAGGCTGCTTCAGGCGAGGACTATAAGAGGGCTGTTGTGGCCAGTGGGGTGCTTTTCGCAGCTGAGGCGAGTGTAGGCGGGTCTAAGCGCGCTGGCAGGCAGGCTCTTGAAGCTGATGTCCCAGGTGGTGCTGCAGTGAGGGAGCTGGATGCCAGCGAGTCTGTCCTGGCTGCAGCTGGTGGAGGGGAGCTGATAGCGAGGGTCTCTAGGTCGCTGCTCCAGGAGGGGAGCACCCTCCAGCCTATACTCGCATCCTCAAGCGGGCTCTTGCTGGTCTACAGCGGAGATAGGGTTGAGCTCTACCGTAGGGGGGTCCTACTGGCCTCAGTGAGGGTTTCAGGTGAGGAGGGAGATATCCTCGTTTACAGGGTTGAGGAGCCTGAGAGGATCCTGCTTTCACCAGAGAGGGCTCCAGAGGACATAATGGAGGCTATCCTCAGCAGAGGACCAGAGTACATGAGGATCTACTCTGACAGTGTGCTGAGGAGGCAGCTAGCAGAGGAGCATGGGAACCTTGCTGTGAGCATAGCGCTATACGCTGACAGTAAGAGGACTCTGAGAGAGATACTTGAGAAGATACCTCACGCTGAGAGGGCTTCGCTGAGCAGGAAGAGGCTGCTCAGGGCTGTATCAGACCTCATAAAGCTGGGTGTGCTGAGGGTTGCTGGGTGACGGGCTTGCATGACGTCATCGTGGTGGGGTGTGGGCCAGCTGGCTCCTAGGCCTCACTTGAGCTAGCTGAGATGGGGTTCAGCGTCCTAGCTCTCGAGAGAGGCCCCTTAAGCAGGGAGAAGCCTTGCGCAGGGGGGGATACAGGCTGTTGAAGTCGAGGAGTACAGGGTTCCACGCGAGCTGGCTGAGAGAGTCATCGGAGCAGCTCACATAGAGGGCTGGGGGCACTCAGTTGACATCAAGGTCAGGAAGCCAGGGTACACTGTGGTGAGAGGCAGGTATGACAGCTGGCTTGCATCGAAGGCAGCTGAAGCTGGAGCTGAGGTGAGAGAGCACCACAGGGTCGTTGACGTCAAGAGGCTGGAGCCAATGCACTACAGGGTTAAGGCCAAGCACAAGGGGGAGCTTAGGGAGCTAGACTGCAGGGCTGTAGTCGGGGCAGACGGCTTCCCGTCCCTGGTGGCTTCGAAGCTGGGTTTCCCGAAGCCTTCCACCAAGGACTTCGCTGCCTCAATCCAGTACCACATCCAGCTTACAGAGGAGCAAGTCGACTCCGAGTACGGTGACAGAGTGCACTTCTACTTTGGCGTGGTCAAGTGGGGCTACGCCTGGGCTTTCCCGAAGCGCACCCAGGTTGCAGCAGGCATACTCTCAGTTGCATCAGAGGAGAGGCTTCAGAGCCTCAAAGCCAAGCTGGATGGGGTGCTGGGGCTGGAGAAGCTCAGGAACGTGGTCAGGGTGGAGAAGCACCTCATACCACACAGGCTGAGGCCTAGGCTCCAGCTGGACTGCGCCCTCCTAGTTGGTGACACAGCTGGAGCAGCCAACCCAGTCCACTGGGGTGGGATATGGCACGCCAGGAAGACAGCTGAGGTAGCAGCTAGGAATGTGGCTAGAGCTCTGGAGCAGGAGAACCCAGCTGCATCAGCCTACGAGCACGAGATGAGGAGGGAGGTTTACGCCCCGTACTTCAGGTATGACCTGGTGATGCAGAAGATGATGTATGGGATGGGGCTCATGAGGAGAGCTCTAGCCTTAGCTGCTGAGGGGAACATGGATGTCATCGAGGCGATAGACATACTGCTGACTTCACTTGAGCCTCACAGCAAGGCATTCTGGAAGCTCCTTAAGGCTGCTCCAAGGCTTCTGCTCAAGGCCTAGGTGTGAAGTCCTCCTTCACCACATTTAGCACGATGGATGTGAATGTCCTCTCAACGTGCCTGTGGGCAAGCAGCCTCTTGACGAACCTGTTGAGCTCCTCCCTCCCCCTGAACCTAGCTACCACAGCTATGTCGTACTCCCCAGTTATGTCGTAGACTGCGCACACGTTCTCGTACTCAGCTATGTCCTTCTCAACCTCAACCAGGTAGGGGCCGCTGGCCCTAACGAGTATGAGGGCAGTCAGCTCTAAGCCGAGCTTAACTGGGTCTATCACCGGGGCAAAGCCCTTTATGACGCCTAAGCTCATCAGCTTCTTCACCCTAGCGTGGACTGTGGCTGGTGGAGCGCCTACACGCTTCGATATCTCCCTATAGCTCGCTCTCCCATCCTCGATCAGAGACTTGAGTATCTTTCGGTCAAGCTCATCCAAGCAAACCCTCTTGCATGGGGTTTAAGCTGGCTTAAAAAAATCTCACCTGGCCACATGCTATGGCTACATGCTGCAGCACTCTGGTGGACAATGTCCACCATGGTAACGCTTAAATTATACGATGTGGAGGGGATTTGGGGCTCTATTGGACGAACATATGCTCGAGGCCAAGAAGCTAGTAGACGAGCACAGAGTGAAGTGGATCCTAGCTTCCCTAGTAGACATCAGAGGGAGGCTCTACTCCCTCTCAGTCCCAGCTGAAGACCTGGAGTCATATGCCACCGATGGAATAGGCTTCGACGGCTCCTCAGTCCGTGGGCTGGTCACAATAGACAAGTCTGACATGGTGCTGAAGCTAGACCTCTCCACACTGAGGGTGCTCCCCTGGACCCTCAACAGCACACCAGCTGCCATAGCCCTGGGTTCAGTCTACAGGCCTGGCAGCACAGAGCCCTTCGAGGGCTGCCCGAGGAGCTGCGCCATGGCACTTGAGAGGAAGCTGGGGGAGCAGGAGCTCAAAGCCATAGTTGGCCCTGAAGTCGAGTTCTTCCTGTTCAGCGGAGTAGACTTCACAAAGCTGAGCTGGGACCCCTGGGCTACCTGGCCTGGAGCAGAGGACTCAAAGGGCGCTCCAAGAGTGCTCCCAACCTCACCTGAGCTAGGCAACAACCTGGGGATCACAGTAGCCCCAAAAGACGGCTACTTCAGAGCACCACCAGAGGACATGACCCTAGAGCTGAGAAACGAGATCTCCAGGGCGCTAGAGGAGTGGTTCAAGTGCAAGGTCACAAAGCACCACCATGAAGTCGCTACAGGAGGCCAGATCGAGATAGGGATAGAGGGCACAACACTCCTCAAGGCATGTGACAGCACAGTCTACTACAAGTTCGCAGCAAAGAACATAGCTAGAGCCCATGGGATGGTTGCTACATTCATGCCTAAGCCCCTCTACATGGACAACGCCTCAGGGATGCACATCCACCTCTCACTCTGGCGTGGCAGCGAGAACCTCATGTACAGCGATGAAGACAGCTACGCTGAGCTAAGCCAGACAGCAAGGTACTTCATAGGAGGCCTCCTAGACCACGCTAGAGCCCTCACCGCAGTCTGCGCCCCAACAGTGAACTCCTACAAGAGGCTTGTCCCAGGGTTCGAGGCCCCAGTCTACGTAGCCTGGAGCAGAGCAAACCGCTCAGCCCTAGTGAGGGTCCCAGTCTACTACTGGGGGCGTGAGCACGCCAAGGAGAAGAGAGTAGAGTACAGGGGAGTAGACCCCTCAGCAAACCCATACCTGGCATTCACATGCCTGGTTGCAGCAGGCCTAGACGGCATCCAGAAGAAGATCGACCCAGGAGACCCAGTTGACAAGGACCTCTACAAGATGACACTAGAGGAGAGGAGAAGCCTAGGCATAAGAGAGCTGCCAGGAAGCCTGAAGGAAGCCCTAGAGGAGCTTGAGTCAGATGAAGTCCTGCAGAGAGCCCTAGGCAAACACGTATACGAGGCCTTCACAGAGTACAAGAGGAAGGAGTGGCTAGAGTACTCCCTATACATAACACCATGGGAGTACGCCAGATACTGGGACTGCTAGCTGAAGCCTCAAGCAACCAGGCCCAAACCCACTGCATCCCCATCCTCCAGCAGCCTACACAAGCACCCAGCCAGACAGGAAAATCACCCACCAATGCCAAGCCCACGAGGAAAAGAGCCCAGCGCCCCAGGTTAAAGCTGAGCCCTTTACTTTCACCACCCCCTCTTCGTCCTCCTCTGGGCAAGCGGGCATAGCACAGCCAACCTTTTACAGCAGAACAGCCACCTCAGAGAAGGAGATGGAATACATCATAAGAGCCACGAAGCTGATAAGCCGCAACCTCCTCGGCGAGGCTAGGGACCATCATCCCTTAGCCGTGGTCTGGGGATCA
>QMWA01000164.1 GCA_003661385.1 Thermoproteota archaeon
GCCTTAGCCTCTGGTCTATAGCCTTGACTCTTCTAATACATCTATTCCTTTAGTCGAGAGGCATAAGCTTAAAACAGGTAAGCTGCTGTACCCTCGGGGGATAAGTGTGCTGGGTACATGGGAGGTAGTAGCCATCCTCGCAATAGCGCTGCTGCTGTTTGGGCCGAAGAAGCTTCCTGAGCTTGCTAGGGGGATAGGAAAGGCGATATACGAGTATAGGAAGGCCAGCTCAGGGCTCTTTGAAGAGGAGGATGTAGAGAAGAAGAGGAAGAAGGCTGCTGAGGAGGAGAGAGAGGCCTTGGTAAAGGCTGCTAAGAAGCTCGGGATAGAAACTGAGGGGAAAAGCACAGAGGAGATAGCTAAGGAGATAGCTCAGAAGCTTGAGGAGAAGGGGAAGGTGGCTGAGACTAGTGGAGATTAGGTTACAGGAAGACGCCTGCTAGTAGGCGGTCTGCTAGCATTGCCACGAATACTAGGCCCTCTACTGGTGAAGCTAGCTTGTACATTCTTCTAGCACCTTTTACGCTTGGATTTCTAGCGTAGATAGCTGCCTTGTAGAGGAGTAGTAGGGTTGGTGTTAGAGCTATAGTCAGGTAGATGGGAGTAAAACCACCTACCACGTACAAGAGCACCTCTGCTATAGACATCACAGCTATGGATGCTGTTATTATTCTAGCAGTCTTCTTTATGCCAGCTACTACAGGGAGCATGGGTATCTTAGCCTTCCTGTAGTCTTCCATGTAGTATATTGAGATGTACCAGATGTGAGCAGGAATCCATGCTGCTGTTATTACTACTACGAGCAGGGAAGCTAGATCCAGGAGGCCTCTTGCAGCAGCATAGCCAGCTAGAGAAGGGGCTCCGCCAGCAATACTACCATAGACTATTGATAGAGAAGTCCTTTTCTTGGCCCAAAGCGTATAAACCAGCAGATCAAAGACCACACCAAGCATGGTAGAAGAAGCAACCCATAAGTTAATGGAAGCAGAGAACATCAGCCCAAGTAGTATGAGCAGAATGCCGAACACAGTGGCCTCAAATTCAGACACTGCACCTCGTGGTATAGGCCTCATCCTTGTCCTGTCCATGATTGAGTCTATTTCAGAGTCTAGTGCCATGTTGACAGCTGTAGCCCCTGAGACTGCTGAGATCATCGCAGCAAGAAGCTTCATTAGGTCTATAAGTGAGCTACCACCAAATCCTATGTATGTGAACACTGATGTCAAAACCAGAAGGAACGTCTGCTTCGGCTTAGTAAGCTCTATATAAGCCCCTATCATGCTGGTCTTAGGTGTGAGAATCCTGCTCTTAAGCAGCTGGCCAGCTGACGACATGCTATAAAGCCTCTGAAGGCACCCTTTAAAATTGCTGCCAGATGTCCAGTTCAATGGAGGAAGAACTGGCAGCAAGCTATAAGCCATGTACACCTTGATAGTTGTCAGCGTTTGATACAATCGAAGTTCTCAGCGAATAGCACCATTTCCTTCAGACGTTATCGAAGCCTCCTGCCACCAGGTGTTTCAGCGTAACCTTTTCCGAAGGGGAAGCCGCTGATTACAGTCTTGTGCTCAGCCTGGTAGTGTGTGAGCTAGTACGCATGCTTCAGAACTCTTCGGCTTACCTTAAATATTACTATTCAGGTGCATCGCCTGTGTTTAGGTTTAAATCCTTTACCTAGTTCTGTTGAACTGAATGGTGAGAGGGATATGAGTCTCAAGCGTGTTCTCGGAAAATCACTTTATCATATTCGGAATTAGACGATCATTTAGATTAAAACCTAAAATTACTAAAAATTGTTGCAGTAATGCATTTTGGTTCTGTTTTCAACAGCACTTGCAGAGACGCTGCGATAAGAAGCCTGCTCAGCAACCCTCTAGCAGTGGGGCAAGTCTACTCACTTAGCAGGCGGTAAACCTCCTTCAGCACAGCATCTACCAGCTCAGGCATCCTCCTCTTTAAGATAGGGGAGAGCTTCATACTGTACTCAAGTGACTGAGGTTCTATAGCTAATATGACTATGTCCTTAGGCAGCTTATATGCTTCTGTTAGCTTAGCTAGCTGGAGTGTAGTTATCAGGTCTAGGTTGTGTAGTGATGCCATAGTGAAGATTGAAGACTCCATTTTCTCAGCGTCATGTAGGGTGAGCTTGACAACTGTTCCTGGCTTGCTGCCAGTGAGGGCTGCATCTATTATGACTGCCTTGTCTGCTCCATCTAAGGCTTCTAGGACAGCTATACCGCTTGTTCCACAGTCGTAGACCTCTACTTCCGGTGGGAGCTTGTATGACTTCAGCTTTCTAGCGATATGTACTCCTATTCCCTCATCTCCGCTCAATATGTTACCTACTCCTACTACAGCTATCCTCAAGGTGCAACAATGGGAGGGGTTACTCGGCTACTGGCTCGTCTCTGTACCCTAGGGTTATTGCCCTGAGCATCTTGAAGACCACTGCAGCATAGGCGTGTAGTATCACTACTCCTAGGATGGCTGCTGCAGCTACTCTGTGTATTGCCCTGACCATCGAGTATGGGCCTCCACCTAGTACTGCAGCTAGGCCTCCAGCTATCTCATAGACCAGGGTGAAGCTCTTTGGGAAAGCCAGCGCTAACCCTGTGAACGCTATTATCAGCCCCAGTATCAGAAATATCCACCATACCATGGCTTCTGTTGGCACTATCTTCTCTATGTACTTCCTCTTCTTAGGGTCGTATCTTATCGGCTCCTCTAGGTGAGGGCCTATTCCAAACCATGCTTTGGCTTCTGCTATCATGTAGGTGATGGAGTAGGGGATCCTGCTGATGCTATACCACTTGTAGTCTTCAGCTAAGAAGTACTGGGTGAAGAGGAGTGCTGTGAAGAACCAGGCTAGCCCGACTATGACGTGTACTGCCCTCGCTGTTCCACCAGGGAGCACTCTGACGCCCCATATGCCGCCTAGCTGGAGTCCTGTTAGGCCTAGTGTCACGCCTTCTGCTACTATGAGCCAGTGTAAGGCTCTGAACACCAGTGTGTGCCGCTTGACCCTTACTCTCTTCAGCTTCATGTGATGCACCCCTAGCATAGGCTGCATAAGCCGTGCTTGAGCTCGAACACGTAGGTTCTCTTGCTTGGTGTTATTATGTGTACTCCGCAGGCTAGGCAGGGGTCGAATGACCTCACTATTATCAGTGGTAGGGTTGCATTGACCTTCTCACCTGTGTCAGTTGGCTCCATGTTGAGGTCAGCTAGCTTGGGGTTGAGCCTCGTTAGCGCAGTGGCTATGGTGTCTCCCCAGCCTGGGTATAGTGCGTTAGCTAGCTCAGGCACTGTCAGTGTGGGTATCCATGTTGTCCCGCATTGGATTGCGTGTTCTCCTGCCCCAGGCCTGTCTTTGCTGTCGCGTGGGCTCCAGTTCCATGTTCCTGGGACTACTGCCTGCCAGTTGTCTATCTTGTAGTCCTTTATCTTGACCCAGTGGCCTAGTGCTCCTCTCGGGGCCTCCCATAGCCCTCTTCCCTTAGCCTCCTTTGGCACAGGCTTGTAGTTCAGGTTCTTTGTCATCCCTGCCTTGACTAGGGTAGCTAGGCCCTTCAGGAAGTCGAACACCACGTTGGCGCATATTAGGGCGCAAGCTGCTCTGGCAACTACCCTGTCGAGGACTGAGCCCTTGGGGTTTCTGACCTTATAGACGAAGTCACCGTAGTTTTCTCCTGTTATTGGGTGTATCCTGGGGATCCTCCACTCTGTGCCCATTGTGTTCAGCATCCTGGCTAGTGGACCGACCTCGCATACCCTGTCATCGTAGCGTGGTGCTTTAGTCCAGGTGTATGCTCCTGGCTTGTTGCGGTTTGGCACGGTCTGGCCTTCCCAGGGGTGTAAGCCGTCGGGGACATCATACCAGGAGTACTTGGCGTCCTCTGTTATCTTGTTCTCGTCTAGTGGGTGCCTTGAGCCGTCGTACCAGCAGCCTGCCTTTATCACAGACTTCTCACGCTTTGAGGTATTTAGCCAGTCTGACTCGTAGTCCTCTGGCCAGGGGAGCATCCCATATGACAGGAAGTTTCCTGTTGTCACTCCTATGTCCTCTAGCCCGACGTTGGCTCCCAGGACCTCTCCTGTCACCTCCTTTAGCCTCTCGTTGGCTTCTATCAGGTTCATTATGTCCTGTATGTGGGTTAAGGCTACGAACTCCCAGACATCTACCATGGCTGCAAC
>QMWA01000165.1 GCA_003661385.1 Thermoproteota archaeon
GGTCTAAGCAGGAGCCCAGACGGCTTCCTTATGGAAGCTCACGCCAAGCTTAGGCCAGTTGACACGATGATAGACGGCGTGTTCCTCTGCGGGACAGCACAGGGCCCCAAGGACATACCTGACTCCGTAGCTCAAGCTAAGGGGGCTGCAGCAAGCGCTATAGCCCTGATGTCGAGGGGTGCTTTAGAAGTGGAGCCATACCAGGCTGAGATAGACCAGAGCATATGTGGCATGTGTGGCATATGTGTGTCAATATGCCCATTCAATGCGATAGTGAAGTCTGGTGAAGCCTATGTCGTAGACAAGTCCCTTTGCAAGGGCTGTGGAGCCTGTGCTGCAGCCTGCCCGAGCGGAGCAATAAAGTTCAGCCACTTCACAGACATGCAGCTCCTAGCTCAGGTGAAGGCTGCGTTCGCAGGGTGGTAGCTTGGAGTTCAAGCCTAGAATCCTAGTGTTCACATGCAACTGGTGCAGCTACGCTGGCGCAGATCTAGCCGGCATGCTCAGGCTCAGCTACCCTCCCACAATAAGGATAGTCAGAGTGATGTGCTCTGGTAGAGTAGACCCCACGCTGGTGATAGAGGCCTTCAAGAGCGGTGCAGATGGTGTTCTGATAACAGGCTGCCACCCTGGAGACTGCCACTACATGAAAGGCAACCTCTACGCTTTAAGACGCTTCCTGCTCCTGAGGAGGCTCCTAGCTGACATGGGAATAGATCCCCGGCGGCTGGAGCTGAGGTGGATTTCAGCTGGAGAAGGCAGCAAGTTCGCTGAGACAGTGAAGTGGTTCACTGAGACAATAAAGTCGCTTGGGCCAGCTAGAGCCTAGAGCACAAACACCGCAGCCACAACCACGGTGCCATAGTGTCCATCTGGGATGTCAAGGCTCCTCACCACAAGCTTAGGCTCCATGATGTCCATATCCCTTATCTCAGCCATCTCCCTTATCTTATCTCTGAGGCTCTGCCTTATCCCTCCATCTCCAGCCTTCATGTGCTCCTCAGCTATGATCCCATATCTCCTGCTTTTATCCCCGGCGTAAGCCAGCCCAGCGCTTATCGTCTCACCTCCCACTCCATCTTCTCTAGCCATGACACAGAAGACTATTGAGCCAACCGGCAGCTTTACAGGCTCTATCTCCTCAGCTCCCTCTGGTATTATGGAGCTGACTGGAACTATGTTATACTGGTGTATACCAGCCTCCTTCAGCGCCTTGTCAAAGCTATTCAACACAGATACCTTGCTTAGGGCTGCGCCAGATGTGACAAAGAACTTCTTCGGCAGCATCTTGCTCAGAAGCCTGCTGCTTCCCCTTGTTTTAAAGCTTCTGGTCTCTTAGCTATGTCAGCGACCACGTACCCAAGCTTAAGCAGCTCGTGTGGCCTGAACTTCACTCCAGCATACTCGCTTCCAGCTGCCCCATAGACGTGCTCTCTTTCCATGACCTCTACATCCACTGCGACAGGGCATAGCTCCTTGAGGGCAAATGGTGGCACCCCTCCAGCTTTGAAGCCTGTCGCCTCCTCAACCTCCTCTGGTGTAGCCATCCTGAGCTTTCCGGTTTTAAATATCCTCCTGAGCTTTTTGACATCAACCTTCCTGTCCCCTGTGACTATCGCGCCAACAAGCTCTCCTCTAGGCGACTTGAAGAGAAGGCACTTCAGAACCTGGCTGGCTGGCACTCCAAGGGCAAGTGAGGCCCCCTCCGTCGTCTTCCCACTGGCATGAGGGTGCTGTATGACCTCCCCAATGAAGCCGTATCTTCTCATGAGCTCAAGTGCCCGCTCCAAGCTCCTCAGCCTCCATAGCTATCTTAACAGCTGAGCTTGTCCCTATCCTATCTGCTCCAGCCTCTATGAGCTCCATGGCCTGCCTTAGGCTTCTCACTCCACCTGACGCTTTAACTCTTATCTCCTCTCCTACCTCAGAGCGTATGAGCTCGACGTCCCTCCTTGTGACTCCGCGAGGACCAAACCCGCTGCATGTCTTCACGAAGTCAGCTCCCGCCTTAGCTGCTGCTCTAGACGCCTTCTTGACCTCCCCCTCGGACAGCAGCCCTGTTTCAACTATTACCTTAACTACTCTCCCGCTGGATGCCTCTACGATCTGCCTCAGCTCAAGCTCATACTCGTCAACCCTGCCTGACTTGAGCAGCCCGTGGTTTGCTGCGACATCAAGCTCATCTGCGCCATTATTGACACACCACTCTATCTCAGCAAGCTTGACTTCAGGTGCAGTGTAGCCCATTGGGAACCCTATGACTGCTATAGTCTTGACTCCACTGCCTCTCAGCCTAGATGCCGTAGCTGGCACCAGGTATGGAGGCACGCACACACCACAGAACCCCCACTTCAGTGCTTCACTACAGGCTCTGACAGCATCCTCTGGCTTCACCCCAAGTGAGAGGATAGCGTAGTCTATCACCGATGCTACCTTCCTTAGATCCAAGCTCACCCCTCAACCAGCTCAAGTAGGATTCCGAAGGCTGACTTAGGGTGTATAAACGCTACTTTCCTGCCTCTAGCTCCAGTCCGGGGCTTGCTGTCTAATAGCTTCAAGCCAGCTTCAGAAGCCCTCCTCATGGCTTTCTCTATGTCCTCTACTGCCAACGCGATGTGGTGCACACCTTCTCCATGCTTCGATAGGAATCTCCCGACTGGTGTGTCCTCTGATAGAGGCTCAAGGAGCTCTATGTCGACTTCACCTATCCTCAGCCCAACTACCTTGACTCCCTCACTCTCTACTACCTCCTCCATGTAGGGCCTTACTCCAAGGGCTTTGGACAGCTTCTCAGCTGCCTGAGATGCGTTCTTGACCGCGACTCCAATGTGATCTAGTCTCATGGAAGTCACCTGGTAACAAGGTTTATATTTCTCAGCATATAAAGGATTTTGACTGCCTGAAATCCAGGTGCTGGCCTTTATGCTAAGTGAAAAGGTCGAAGAGTACCTAGGGGTGATATACAGGCTTGAGCTAGAGGGCAAGAGGCCCAGGACAACAGAGATAGCGAAGATGCTGGGTGTATCCCCGTCTTCAGTGACTGCCATGCTCCAGAGGCTTGCCTCAGAGGGCCTAGTGGAGTATGAGTCATATAAGGGCGTGAAGCTCACTGAGAAAGGCAAGAAGGCTGCGGCCAGAGTTCTCAGGAGGCACAGGCTAGCTGAGAGGCTGCTCACAGACATACTTGGAGTAAGCTTAGAGGACTCTCATGAAGAGGCCTGCAGGCTAGAGCATGTCATAAGCCTGAGCTTAGAGAGGAAGATAGCCGACAAGCTCGGGAACCCAGACACATGCCCACATGGCAACCCGATACCGACAGAGGACGGAGAGGTAGCTATCCCAGATGACCTAAGCCTATCTGAAATAGAGCCTCCTGCCAAAGTGGTCGTGACCAGACTAACTGATGAGAACAAGCCCCTCCTATCAAGGCTGGTCTCCCTAGGGATATTGCCTGGAGAGGAGATTCAGGTGAAGGCAAGAGCCTTCAAGGGTGCTCCTGTCATAGTTTCTGTCAGAGGCAGCGAGATAGCGTTAGGCAACGATGTGGCGTCGAAAATCAGGGTAGCGCCACCGCACAGGAGGAGGTATAGGAGAAGACGAGGGTGGCGTGGTGGTTGCCTTGATTAAGGTAATGTTGGCCGGAAACCCCAATACTGGTAAGTCTGTCTTCTTCAATAGGCTTACTGGAATCGGCGTGATTTCCTCAAACTACCCTGGGACTACAGTTGAGATTCTCAGGGGGAAGACGAGGGTAGATGGCCTGGAAGTTGAGGTTCTTGACTTACCTGGAACCTACAGCCTAGGCTCTGAGACAGAAGACCAGCAGGTAGCTACCCGAGCCATGCTAGAGGAGGATGGGGTGATAGTAGACATAGTTGACGCATCCAGGCTGAAGAGAAACCTATACCTTACTCTGCAGCTCATCGAGATGGGCAAGCCACTGGTAGTGGCTCTCAACATGATGGATGAAGCAAGGAAGAGGGGCATTGTCATAGATGTAGCGAAGCTGAGCTCAGCACTGGGCGTGCCTGTGGTTCCCGCCATAGCAGTTAGGGGGAAGGGCGTTCGGGAGGCTATCGAAGAGGCCATAAAGGTCTGGAGCAGGAAGCTTCCTCCAGCGCGGATAGAGTACAGCCAGCATTTTGAGAAGCTGATAAAGCCCATAGA
>QMWA01000166.1 GCA_003661385.1 Thermoproteota archaeon
GAGGCTCACACGGGCTTCTAATGCAGCCTTAGCAGCCAGGCAGCTAGTATAGTAGCTCATGCAGCTTTCATAGGCTGCCTTCTTCACGCTACTCAGGCCCCTCATCAGCTATACTAGTTCCTAAAACAGATTTACTGACCGAAACCCAAACCTTCGGGGCATAAATCACTTCATGGATGTACTAATGTTGGGTGTAGTGCTGTGCTAGCTAGAAAAGCCTACTCTTTGCTTAAAGAGCTAATTAAGGACGAGAGAGGAGTGAATGAGATAGTAAGTGAGGCGCTTCTGTTGACCTCGACAGTAGCCCTATTCTTCATACTCATAGTAGAGCCCATCAAGGGGATAGCATCATTTCTAGACTCTCTTATAGAAGCTGCATCAGAGTCAGGGTCAAAGCTCCTAGATGCTTTGTCCAATGGTCTAAAGAACATCTGGAACTGGCTATCAGGTGGCTAGCAGCTTGCTTATAAGGGTGATAGAAGCAGCTCTTACAGATAGCCTTGAGGCTAAAGGTAGGCATCATAGCTGAGTCTAGTAGCTGCAGGTCAACCATTGACGAGCTCACATTGAGGGCTCAAGAGATAGATCCCTTCCTCTCATTCTCCTTTGAGGACCTAGAGGGGGTAGAGGTTATAGCAGTGTTCAGTGAAGGAGGCTTCATTGCCGAGAAGATCCCCGCTGGCATTCCAGCTATACCAGTAAGCATAGGTGGAATAGGCAGCATAACCAGAGCAATAGAGTTTGCAAGAGACTACTCCAAGGCGTGCTTCCCATGGTACATAGACAAGGTTGGAAGAAGAACCGTAGAAAGACTAGTAGCTCTCCTCAGAGTTGTTGGAGCAGTCCAGAAGCTTAAACAGCCATTTTATGCAGTAAACTACGGGAAACACGGCTTATTGGCTGGAGTTGATGTGAAGCAAGTTCCACTAGATGACCTTCTGCTAGCGTATGAGGAAGCGAGCATACAGGAAGCTGAGCATATTGCAGAAACGTGGAAGGCCCAAGCAATGGGGGTCTTAGAGGTCACTTGGGATCTGATGGTGAAGTCGGCTAGAGCCTATATCGCTCTAAAGGCGTTGCTAGATAAGCCATTGCTAGGAGCTCACATAGAGTGCAGCAGAGAGCTCATCGAATCCATGGGTGTAGCCCCTTGCCTCCCTGTCGCAGTCTTAAATGAGGAGGGAATCCCAGTTGGGTGCGGCGATGAAGCTCTGGCATCTCTGCTTCTCTCAATAGCCTCCAACCTAAGGGGGAGACCTTGCTGGATGGCTCACATATCATCTGTAGACTTTGATAAGAGGCAGCTGATAGTGTCACATTGTACAATTCCAACAAGCCTGGTCGGAGGCCTAGAGTTTTCTGTGCTGAGAACACACGCTAAACATGGACTAGGTATCTCCCCGACTGGAGACATAAGGCTCGGTAAGGTAACAGTCATATCCCCCTCCTATCACGGAGAGGTGGTCCTAGCAGAGGGGAAGATGATCCAATCCAATATGATGTTCACAGAGCTGTGCAGGGCTCAAGCCGTAATATCAATGTCCTGCCCAGTAGAGCTTCTGCTCATGCACGAGCCGCTTAAGCACATAATCCTTGCATCTGGCAACATAAAGCCAGGGCTCTCTCTCATACTAAAGAGGCTTCATCTTCCTTCAGCTGAGCTATAGTACTCTAACATCCCAATAAACCTGTACACCAGCTTAGCAACAGTCATGCTGCAGCTTGCATGAGAGAGCATGCAAGAAAGCTCAGTGAAGTCAGCGGCAACTACATGGCATCTGCTTACAACAGTTGATAAGGCTTCCTCCGCCTCCCTAAATGAGAGCCCGTCTGGAGAAGGGCATCCTACACAGGGTAGCACGCTAGGATCCAGCGCGTCAAGGTCAAATGATATGTAAACTGCCCCCTTTACCCTGCTCAATTCCTCAGCTAAGGGGCTTAAGCTCTCTAGGATATCCCACCTCCATATGACTGTGACCTTCTCTTCCTTCCTAGCATAGTCAAACTCATCGTAGCTAGCCTCCCTGCATCCAACTATGATCAGTCTATCAGCATGCTCTAGAGCTCTCCTCGCGGTGCACGCGTGGCTATATCTACTGCCGCGATAAGAGTCCCTTAAATCAAGGTGTGCATCAAAAAACACTGCCGTAATCCTCCCATAGACGCGCTTTGCTGCTGCAACCCCGCCGACAGCTATCGTATGTTCTCCTCCAAGCAGTATCGGAATGCGCTTCTCAGACATCACCTGGTGGCAGATGTCTTCCACAGCTCTGATAGCCTCCTCTGGCTCACCTAGCGGCAGCTCTGGATCGTTGATCGTAGCTATGCCAGCCTCAGCTGGCGTGATACCGAGCTTGGGGTCATACAGCTCAAGCTCCTCTGATGCTCTAAGCACCCTAATAGGCCCCTCTCTAGCTCCAGGGTAAAAGCTAGCAGTCGAGTCATATGCTACAGGGATCACGATATACTTCACTCCACCATACTCATATCCTGTAAGCCCAGCAAACGGCAACGTGTAAGGCCTCCTATGCACTTCCCCTCCCCTCAACCATGCTGAGAAGCACCTTAGCCCCCTCCGGCATGCCCACAGCCACGATTAGGTCCCCCCCTCTAATCACGTAGTTGGATGGAGGGTTCACTGCCCACCTCCTCCCCCTTTTAACTGCAACAACTCTCATCCCGCTCTTCTCCTCAACTCCAGAGTCCGTTATGCTCTTCCCATCCAGATACGAGCCGTGTCTAACCCTAGCCAATATAGCTGTCTCTTCAGCCTCCTTAAAGACGAGCTTAAGGACAGGATGCGCTGTTACCTTATCTATCACAAGCTCAGCTAAACTCGCTGCTGCATCTGCGATGTTCTCAGACGCTATCGCTACCCTAAGAGCTGGAGGCAAGCTGCTGGCTAAGTCGGCTCCAGCTACCCTAAGCACCTCCCTCTCAAACTGCGTGTAAAGCCTATCCATCTGCTCCTCTAGCTTAATGACCTCCCTAGCGATCTCAATGCTATCATATATCAAAGCCGTATAAGCTAACTCAATCATGCTCTCAGACGTATCCTTCATCCTCCTCAGGATATTCCTTATGACAGGTACATCAACCATGCCAAGAGGCCCTTGGACTACAACCTCTCCTCCTAACGCTGCACTCGCCTCTTTAACCCCCTTAGCTGTGCCCTTTAGCAGAAGCTGGTCTCCTGCTTCAATAACTTCATCAGCATCATAGTCAAATATCCACGTTCTCCCCCTCCTTATAGCCAGTATGTCACATCCACTCAGCACAGGCGGGTTAAAGAGCTCAGAGATCTTCCTACCGACAAGCTTGGATCTGCTGCTCACAGTAGCGATTCCAGTCACTATCTCAGCTTCCTTAAGTGCCTTGACGAGGTAGAGAGGCAGGGGTCCCCCTGTAATCGCTAGCTTAGCTATGTCAGCAGCTACGTTAGCTATCTGCATGGAGACATACCCGACCTCTAGCAGTGTGGTCAGGGACCTAACCTCCCCTCTCCTCCGCGCACTCCTAGCTGCTAGGAGAATAGCCTCAAACAAGTCATCCCTCAAATCTCTTACCTCATTCTCCAACTCAATGACCTCTCTTGCGAGCTCTATGTCCCTAGAGAGCAGGGAAGCGTATGCTAGGCTAACAACGTAGGATGCTGTGTCCTTGAGCTCAACTAGGATCTCACGGACAGATCTCCTCTCACTCAAGAGGCCTCTACTACCCCAAGCTCCTATTTAAATTAGTCCACGTGCAGCATGGTATTTCTCAACAAGCTCTCTAAGGCTTTTTGAGTACGGCGGCTCAACAATACCAAACTCCGTTATTATCCCAGCGACCAGCTCTGGTGGAGTCACATCGAAGGCATAATAGACTGCTCCAACTCCCTCAGGGGCTATCCTCTTACCAGCGAAGTACAGCACCTCATCTGCGCTCCTGGTTTCAATAGGTATATCCTTCTCGCTTGCCCTGGGATCTATCGTAGACAGCGGTGCACAGACGTACAGGGGAACTGAGTGCCTAGACGCCACCAGAGCAAGCGGGTATGTCCCAACCTTATTGGCAACATGCCCACTCACAGTTACCCTATCAGCTCCAGTAAACACTATGTCAACAAGCTTCTTCTGAATAAGAATGCCCATATGGTTATCTGGAGCTATGGTAACC